>CALZAJ010000064.1 GCA_945613785.1 uncultured Verrucomicrobiota bacterium
AAAATCACACCCCGTGAGCTATTTCTTCTCATTTTGCCGTTGTGAAATGATATAATATGGTGCATCATGTCAGAGAAAATCGCAGTCTATCCGGGAACGTTCGATCCGATGACGAAAGGTCACTTCGATCTTATCGTCCGCGGAGCGAAACTCTATGACAAGCTGCTCGTCGCCGTCGCGGCGACCAGCACGAAGAACGGTGCGATGTTCTCGGCCGAGGACCGCATTGCGATGATCCGTGAGGACGTCGCCCGCGCGGGTCTCGCCAATGTCGAGGTCAAGATCCTCGATACGCTTCTCGTCGAGTTCTGCCGTCGTGAGGGTGTCTCGGTCGTCATTCGCGGCGTCCGTGTGTACAGTGATTTCGAATACGAATTCCAGATGGCGCTCACCAACCGTCGCCTGGCTCCGGAAATCGAGACGCTCTTCATGATGCCGAGCGAGAATCTCGCCTATGTCACGGCCTCGACCGTTCGCGAAATCTCCCGCTATGGCGGTGATACGGCTCCTTTCGTCACGGAGGCCGTGCAGAAGCGTTTGAAAGGATAAGGATTAAGTGGTTTCTGTTCTGGGTATGCAAACTGAAAGGAGCTGGATGAGATGAAGGTCACGGACGATATCAAGTACATCGGTGTCAACGATCACGAAGTTGATCTCTTTGAGGGGCAGTTCGAAGTCCCGCTCGGGATGGCTTACAATTCCTATGTGATCAAAGACGAGAAGATTGCCGTAATGGATACGGTCGATCAGAACTTCGGCGACGAGTGGCTGCAGAACCTGAAGTCCGAGATCGGCGATGCGAAGGTCGATTTCCTGGTCGTCCATCATATGGAGCCCGATCACTCGGCCAACATCGCGAAGTTCGCCGCGGCCTATCCTGAGGCGAAGATCGTCTCTTCGCTGCCCGCGTTCGCGATGATGAAGAATTTCTTCGGCACCGATTTCGCAGACCGCCGCGTCATCGTCAAGGAAGGCGATACGCTCGCCCTCGGCAGACATACGCTTGCGTTCGTCGGAGCTCCTCTTGTCCACTGGCCAGAAGTCATCGTCTCCTATGACACGGCCGACAAGGTGCTGTTTTCCGCCGATGGCTTCGGCAAGTTCGGCGCGAACGATGTTGTTGATCCCGAGGGGTGGGACTGTGAGGCCCGCCGATACTATTTCGGCATCGTCGGAAAGTTCGGCGCACAGGTCCAGGCCTTGCTCAAGAAGGCCGCCGGCCTTGACATCAAGATGATCTGCCCGCTCCACGG
This sequence comes from uncultured Verrucomicrobiota bacterium, assembly GCA_945613785.1. GTDB lineage: Bacteria > Verrucomicrobiota > Kiritimatiellia > RFP12 > UBA1067 > UBA1067. The sequence continues at coordinate 1,254 of CALZAJ010000064.1, forward strand.
TCCCGTGCTCTCGACGGCGGAGGAGATCACCCATGCAATCGGGCAATACCTCACGTGGTCGTCCTACGGCGTTGAGTCCGAGGGCGTCTGCCTCGCCTATACGTCGGTTTACGGTCACACCAAGGCCGCGGCTGAGAAGTTCGCCGAGATCCTGAAGGCGAAGGGTTGCCCGAAGGTTGCGATGGCTGACCTCGCCCGCGATGACATGTACGAGACGATTGAAGACGGTTTCCGTTACGGCAAGCTCGTGCTTGCGACGACGACCTACAACGGCGCGGTCTTCCCGAAGATGGAGGAGTACATCCGTCACCTCATGCGCCGTCAGTACCAGAATCGTAAGGTCGGCCTGATCGAGAACGGCACCTGGGCGCCGATGGCCGCGAAGGGCATGAAGGAACTTCTGGGCGCGATGAAGGACATCACGGTCTGCGAGACCGTCGTGACGATCAAGGGTGCTCTGGCGGACGACGCGGTCGCCCAGATGCAAAAGCTGGCGGACGAAATACTTGGGAACTGAGAGCGCAGGGTTAAGAGTTTTGAGATGACAGGCGGTAAGAACAGAGTTGCGCAGCACGTCGCGGATTTGCCGAAGAGCGGCATCCGCAAGTTCTTTGACATCGTCGCCCAGTCCAAGGACGTCGTGTCTCTCGGCGTCGGCGAGCCCGACTTCGATACGCCCTGGCACATCTCCCGTGCGGCCGTCACCTGTCTTGAGGATGGCGGCACGCACTATACCTCCAACCTCGGCACGCCCCAACTCCGTCAGGCGATCTGCCGTTATCTCGAACGGCGCTTTGACGCCCGCTATGATTGGGAAAAGGAAGTCCTTGCCACGGTCGGCGTCTCCGAGGCGATCGACCTCGCGATCCGCGCGCTCTGCGCGCCCGGCGACGAGGTTCTCTACCACGAACCGTGCTTCGTCAGCTACTCGGCGACGATCAAGCTCGCCCATGCGACGCCGGTCGCGGTCGAGACGAAGGTCGAGGAAGAGTTTCGTCTGACGGTCGCTGCCCTTGAAGCAAAGGTGACGCCGAAGACAAAGGCGCTTCTCTTGAATTTCCCGTGCAACCCGACGGGCGCGACGCTCAACCGTGAGGAGATGCACGCGATTCTCGCGTTTTGCGAGAAACACGACATCATCCTGTTGGCGGACGAGGTCTATTCCGAGCTCAATTACGAGATCGACGACTCCGTTCCGCCGTCCGAACAGCCGAAGCTACCGTCCTTCGCCGCGTTTCCCGAGTACCGCGATCGCGTCATCCTCCTGAACGGCTTCTCCAAGAGTTGGGCGATGACGGGCTACCGTCTCGGCTATGCGTGCGGCCCCGTGGACATCATCGACGCGATGATGAAGATCCACCAATACGGCATCATGTCCGCACCGACCCTGGCGCAGGCCGCGGGCGTCGAGGCGATGGACCAAGGGGACAACGACGTCGCCCGCATGCGCCGCGAATACAAGAAGCGCCGCGACTTCCTGGTGCCGGCTCTCAATGAGATGGGACTCAAGACGCTGATGCCCAAGGGCGCGTTCTACCTTTTCCCTGACGTCCGACAGACCGGTCTTTCGAGCGACGACTTCTGCATGAACCTCCTCAAGGACTTCGGCGTCGCCTGCGTGCCGGGCGAGGCATTCGGTCCGTGCGGCAACGGTTTCATCCGCATGAGCTACGCGACCTCCCTTGAGAAGATCAAGGTCGCCGCCGAACGCATCGGCAAGATGCTCAAGAGTCTCTGATGAGCTGCCCGTCCGACGACCCGGTTCCGCGTGAGACCGTCGAGGGGACGATCAAGTCGGTCGTCTACCACAATGACGAGAACGGGTACACCGTTCTCCACGTCGAACCGCCGTCGAACGGCTTCGAGCTGGCGCGGGGACGCGAGATCACCATCGTCGGCAAGGCACAGGCCGTGTGGGAAGGGGAAGACGTCAAGGCCGAGGGCCAGTGGGTGACCGACAAGGTCCACGGACGCCAGTTCAAGGCCGACAACATCACCTGCGTCGCACCGAAGTCCATCGTCGGCATCGAGCGCTATCTCGCCTCCGGACTCATCAAGGGCATCGGCAAGGTCCTCGCCCATCGTATCGTTGAGACCTTCGGGACTGAGACGCTGAACGTTCTCGAACACCAGTCGGCGCGTCTGCGCGAGGTGCCCAAGCTCGGTAAGGCGAAGATCGCCCAGATCCGCGAAAGCTGGCACGCGAATTCGACGATGCGCGAGAACATGATCTTCGGCCAGACCTATGGCATCTCGATCATCAAGATGACGAAGATCGTCCGCAAGTACGGACCCGACGCGATCGCCATCATCAAGGCAAACCCCTACCAGCTCTGCCGCGACATCTGGGGCATCGGCTTCGCGACGGCCGACAGGATCGCGCTGTCCGTCGGCATTCCCAAGGATTCGCTCCTTCGCGCGCGCGCTTCGTTGACCTATACGCTGGAGTCCGAGGCAGAGGACGGCGGACATTGCTGGACCTTTGAGAACGATCTTCTTCTCCACGCCAACGAGCTGACCGAGATCCCGACCGAGATCCTTGGCCAGGCCCTTGAAGAGGAACTCGAGGCCGGTCACATCATCGCAGAAAGCGACCCCGCCGCTGCGGGAGGGGAGGATCCCTCCTGGGCCGAACGACACGACGTCACGGCTCCCCGCAAGATTTATCTCAAGTCCTTCTATTGGGCCGAACGTCAGACCGCCGCCCACGTGAAGCGCATTCTCGGAGCACCCTGTTCCTTCAAGCCGATCGATGCCGGCAAGGCCGTATCCTGGTGGGAGCAGAAGGCGGGCTTCACGCTCGCCAACCAGCAGTCCACGGCGCTTGAGCGCTGTCTTGGCAACAAGTTCTCGATCATCACGGGCGGACCCGGCGTGGGCAAGACGACCATCATCCGCGCGCTGGTTGACATCTACTCGATGCGCAAGCTCAAGCTCGTCCTGGCTGCTCCCACTGGCCGTGCCGCGAAACGCATGACCGAATCGGTCGGTGCGCCGGCCCAGACGATTCACAGACTTCTCAAGTGGAACCCCGTCACCAACAAGTTCACCTATGACGAGGAGAACCGCTATGACGCCGACGTCTTCATCTTCGACGAGACGTCGATGATCGACATCAAGCTCGCGAAAGAGCTCCTCTCGGCCATTCCCGACACGGCCGCGGTCGTCTGGGTCGGCGATACCGACCAGTTGCCGTCCGTCGGCGCGGGTAGCGTCCTCGGGGATCTCATCAAGTCCGGCGCCGTCGCGTCGACGCGCCTCGACCACATCTTCCGCCAGGACTCATCAGGACTCATCGTCCTCAACGCCCACCACGTCAATGCAGGCGAGCCGCTCGAGGTACGGCAGGGCGATACCGACTTTTACTTCATGCGCTGTGAGGATCCGATCCAGTGCGTCCAGCGTGCGATCGACTTCATGACGACGCGCATTCCACGCAAGTTCGGACTCGACCCCCTCGCCGATGTCCAGATCCTGACGCCCATGCGGCGCAACCTACTCGGGACCGAGAACCTCAACGTCGAGTTGCAGAAGGCGCTCAACCCGTCCGGCGATGCCGTTATCCGCGGCGGGACGATGTTCCGCACCGGAGACCGTGTGATGCAGCTCCGCAACAACTATGACAAGGATGTCTATAACGGCGACGTCGGTTTCGTGAAGGCCGTAGATCCGGAGGACCGCAAGCTCGTCGTCCTGTTCGACGGACGCCCCGTGACCTACGAAGCGGCGGATCTTGACGAACTTGTCCTCGCCTATGCGATGACCATCCACAAGTCGCAGGGCAGCGAGTATCCGGCCGTCATCGTGATTCTCCATACGCAGCACTACGTGATGCTCCAGCGGAATCTTCTCTACACGGCCATTACCCGCGGCAAGAAGCTCGTGCTTCTCATGGGCGTTCCCTACGCGATCGACCAGGCCATCAAGAACAATACGGTCCGCGAACGCCGCACGTCGCTGGCGGAACGACTCGCGGCACGCTGAACCCTATGGACGAACGCCATCTTATTCTCGCACCTCTCCGCGGCGTCACCATCCGCTGCTTCCGCGCGGTCTTTGCGGACGTGATTCGCGAAGTCGGCTTCACCGAGGCCGTCACGCCGTTCATTACCGCCAACCCCGGACTCGATCCGCTCAAGGATCGGGAGCTGAAGACCTCCGGCGACAACCTGGACGAGCGGGACGGACTGCGCCTCACGCCGCAGTTCATCGGTAAGGATCCCGCGGCCTTGCGCTTCTGCCTGGAACGAATTAAGTCGGCAGGCTATGAGACGGCCGATCTCAATTGTGGGTGTCCGTTTCCGATGGTGCGCAACAAGGGACGTGGGAGTGGCATTCTGCGCACGCCTGACGTCCTTCGCCGGATGATGGAGGTCGGTTGCGAGGCGATGGGGCCCGGCAAGTTCTCCGTGAAGACGCGTCTTGGCGTGACGCGGACGGACGAGCTTCTCAAGTTGATTCCGATGATCAACGAGTTCCCGCTGCGCTTCCTCACCGTCCATGCCCGCACGGCCGAACAGATGTACGAAGGAAAATGTGATCTCGAGATGATGTGCGAGGTTGCGAAACAATGCAAGGTGCCGCTCGTCCTCAATGGTGACATTCCGCTCCCAGACACCCAACAACCCAACAGCCCCAACACCTCTTCTTTGATGATTGGCCGTCCGTTCCTACGCTATCTGGGCGAACGGGAGGACATTGGCGAACTCTTGGATCGCTATGTTGCGGCCTCGGTTGTGGAACTGTGCGGGGAACGTCCCGTGATCGGACGCCTGAAGGAGCTCCTCGCGTACTGGAAGGACCTGCCGCGGTGGAACCGTCGCTGGCAGGTCGCGAAGCTCGCACGCTCGTTGTCCGAGCTCAAGGTGTGGTAATTTTGATATAATTACTATCAATGAACAAAAACATCGTCTGTATTGGTGCCGGATACATTGGCGGACCCACGATGGCGGTCGTCGCCAAGATGAACCCCGACCGTAAGGTCGTGGTCGTGGACATCAACAAGTCGCGCATCGCGGCGTGGAATTCGAAGAATTTCGCGTTGCCGATCTATGAGCCCGGCTTGGTCGACATCGTGAAAGAGGTCCGTGGCAAAAACCTGTTCTTCTCGACGGACATCGACAAGGCGATTCGTGAATGCGACATCATCTTCGTTGGCGTCAACACCCCGACGAAGATGTTTGGACGCGGCAAGGGCCGTGCGAGCGATCTCCAGTACTGGGAGGCGACGGCGCGCAACATCAAGAAGATCGCGAAGACTCCGAAGATCGTCGTCGAGAAGTCGACGCTCCCTGTCCGTACGGCCGCTGCGATGGAGGCGATCCTGAACAGCGAAGACGACGGCAAGTTCACCGTTCTTTCGAATCCCGAATTCCTCGCCGAAGGTACGGCGATCAAGGATCTCCTGAATCCGGATCGCGTGCTGATCGGCGGACCCCAGACGCCGGCCGGACTGGCGGCGGTGCGGGCGGTCGTCGACATCTATCGCGGACAGCAGGGCGCCTGGGTGCCCGAGAAGAAGATCCTGACGACGAACGTCTGGTCCGCGGAACTCACCAAGCTCGCTGCGAACGCGATGCTCGCGCAGCGCGTGAGCTCAATCAATGCGCTCGCCGGCCTTTGCGAGGCGACGGGTGCGGATATCGAAGAGGTCGCGCGCGTGATGGGCGCGGACCATCGTATCGGTCCGAAGTTCCTCAAGGCAGGACCTGGTTTCGGCGGCAGCTGCTTCAAGAAGGACGTCCTCAATCTCGTCTATCTCTGCGAGTCGTTCGGACTCCACACCGCGGCGGAATACTGGTCTCAGGTCATCAAGATGAACGACCACCAGCAGGAGCGCATCGTCTCCCGTCTCTTCAAGGCGATGTTCAACACGCTCGCGAACAAGAAGATTGCGGTCTTCGGCTTTGCGTTCAAGGCCAATACGGGCGATACGCGCGAGACCCCGGCGGATACCGTGGTGCGTCTCCTGAACGAGGAGCACGTCCGTCTCGCGATCACCGATCCCAAGGCGCTCGACAACGCCAAGAAGGACCTTGCTGACATCGCGTCCGACGCGCTGGCGTTCGTGTCCGATCCCTACAAGGCCGCGAAGGACGCCGACGCCGTCCTCGTGATGACCGATTGGGCCGAATATCCGACGCTCGACTGGGCGAAGATCTACAAGTCAATGCGCAAGCCCGCGCTCGTCTTCGATACGCGTAACTGCCTTGACGCCGTCGCGCTCCGCAAGCTCGGCTTCAAGGTCCTGAACGTCGGCAAGTGAACGGGTGCAACGGGCTTGGCGTCGACGCGGCGGCTAACCCATTGCCCTCGAGCGCGTACCGACGGACCGAATATGATATAATACTCCCCATTCTTTGGATTTTCGTGAGGAGATGACGAATGGAACTGACGGCGATAGTGAAGGCGGCCTTTGAGAAGGCGTTTCCTGAGGGTGATTTTTCGGGCGTGCGCGTGGTGCCGGCGACGGACCCCAAATTCGGCGACTACCAGTGCAATGACGCGCTCAAGTGCGCCAAGCAGTTCAAGATGAATCCGCGTCAGGCCGCGCAGAAGGTGGTCGAGAACCTCGACACCGCCTGTTTCGAGAAGGTCGAGATCGCGGGTCCCGGCTTCCTGAACCTCACGGTCTCGCCGGCGTGGCTCAACGGACAGCTCGCGACCTTGAGCGCCCAGCCGAAGTGCGGCATTCCGCAGTCGGGCGCGGGCAAGAAGATCGTCATCGACTACTCCTCGCCGAACGCCGCCAAGCAGATGCACATCGGCCACATCCGTTCGACGGTGATCGGCAATGCGATCGACCGCATCTTCCGTGCGCTCGGCTATGACGTGATCGCCGACAACCACCTGGGCGACTGGGGCACGCAGTTCGGCATCCTCATCAAGGGCTATCGCGAACTCCTCTCGCAGGAAGAGCGCGACAACCTCTCGGTGCCGTATCTCGAGAAGTGCTACGTCCTTTCCGCGGCGAAGGCGAAGGAAGAGGACGGCGTCTGGAAGGAGGCCTGCAAGCAGGAGCTCGTGAAGCTCCAGCAGGGCGATCCCGAGAACCTCGCGCTCTGGAAGAAGTTCATCGACATCTCGATCAACGAGTTCAACCGCATGTACGACAAGCTCGGCGTCAAGTTCGACACCTACCGCGGCGAGTCGTACTACAACGACACGATGCCTGTCATCGTCGCACGCCTGCAGGAGATTGGT
>CALZAJ010000065.1 GCA_945613785.1 uncultured Verrucomicrobiota bacterium
TTCGAATGAAGATGGGGTCCCCTTTGTGATATAATTGGAACATGAAGATTGTTTCACTTATCGCTGTGTTGGCGGCGGCGACCGTTTGGGCTGCGCCGGCTGAAAAGGACGTGAAGGCGCCGATCAAATGGACGTTGCGCCTGACCGAGGACTTCAAGGGCACGAAGCTCGATGAGAAACTTTGGACGCGCATCGACAAGGGCAATCCCGATTGGATGAAGAAGATGTCCCTGCGTCCCGATCTCGTCACCGTCAAGGACGGACAGCTCCACTGCTGGGGCAAGAAGAACGACGACCTCTCGGCCGATCCCCGCACGCATCTCACCGGCGGCGTGATGACCAAAGACCGCTTCGCCATGAAGTACGGCAAGGTCGAGTTTAAAATGAAGCTCGAGAACGGACAGAAAGGCGCCTGGCCCGCCGTGTGGATGATGCCCCAGACCGTCGTCCACGGATGGCCCAATGACGGCGAGATCGATATCGTCGAGCGTCTCAACAGCGATGACTTCGTCTATCAGACCCTTCACCATGGCGATGGTTCTGGAAAGAAGGACTTCCCCATTGGCGGCAAGGGCAAGATCAAGAACGGGGACTGGAATGTCTACGGACTCGAATGGACGCCTGAAAGCCTCGTCTGGACCATCAACGGTGTCGAGACCTTCCGTCATGACAAGCCCGCCGGTGCTGATGCGTTCAAGTACCCTTGGTCCACGCCGTTCTACCTGATGATCGACATGCAGCTGGGAGGAAATTGGGTCGGGTCCGTTGACGAGTCCACGCTTCCGGTCGCCATGCACGTCGATTGGGTCAAGTTCTACGAGGGTTCCCGCGGCGGCAAGAAGTTCTCCGAGTTCGTCAAGCCCAAGTCCAAGAAGAAATGAAGCGCGGTGAGACCGTCATTCTTGCCGCGGGGGGCTTTCCGCAGAAGGGGACCGAGGCCTGGAAGCTGCTGACCGCGGCCCAGCGTGTCGTCTGTTGCGATCGTGCGGCCAACTTGTATCACCACTCTTTCAGGAAGTGGCCGACGGTCACCGTGGGCGACATGGATAGCGCGGAGCGTCCGGGAGGGATTGTCGTCCGTATCGACGAACAAGATACGAACGATCTCGCCAAGGCCGTTCGCTATTGCGAGGCCATGGGGTGGAAGAATCCGGTCATTCTCGGGGCGACCGGCAAGCGTGAGGACCATACGTTCGGGAATGTCTTCCGGGCGATGGATTTCGGACTGGAGGTCGTGACCGACTACGGACGCTTTGTCCCTGTTGAAGGCACGCGGTCCTTCTCCGTCGAGAAGGGCGCCACGGTCTCGATCTTCGTCACAGACCCGAAGACGAAAGTCTCCTCCAAGGGACTCGAATGGCCGCTCAATGACGTGGTCTTCGAGAATCTCTATTGCGCCACGCTGAATCGAGCGACGAGCAAGCGCGTGATGCTGACGACCTCGGCGAGGATCCTCGTTTACCTGGCAGACTGAAGCTTGACAAGGGGCGCATGATCAGCGCCGTGCGCGTTCTTTGTCCGTGGAGCGGTTAGCTGCGCGTGATCTTGTGCGAAAGAACCGCAAGCGACTGGGCGAGGTCGACGTTCTGGACGGTGACGTCCTTCGGAACGTTCAGCTGAATCGCCGAGAAGTTCAGGATTCCCTTGATGCCCGCATCCACCAGCGCATCCGCACAACTTTGTGCCGCAAAGTTCGGCACCGTCAGGATCGCAAGCTTGATCTTCAGACGCTTTGCCAGCCGCGTCAGCTCGGACATCGGATGGACCATCACGCCGTGAATCGTCTCCCCATTCAGTGCCGGATTGGCGTCAAAGGCCACGGACACGGAGAGGTTCTGCTCCTCAAAACCGGAATAACCGAGCAAAGCGCGCCCGAGCGAGCCGACTCCGACCAAGGCCGCATCGGCGGCATTATCCCATCCGAGCGCACGGTTGATCGCATCGCACAGTTCCTTGGCCGGATAACCACGACGAGGTTTGCCAGGCACGCCCGCCATCGCCAGATCCTTACGCGTCAGAACGGGATCGAGTCCAAGCTCCTCGGCGAGCACGGCACTCGAGACGGTGAGGTCGCCGCCAGCAATCTTCGCCTTGATAGCGCGAAGATAGATTGGATAACGCCGAATGGTCGGCAGCGGCAACGGATAGATGCTAGACCCCTCTTTCATAATGAAGAAAATTATATCAAATATTCGGATCTTAATGGGTGTTTGAGACCCGGAAGGGCATTTCGTGATATAATAGCCGATGTGAGAATTGTGTTGGCAAGTGGCAGCCCGAGACGGGCGAAGATATTGAGCGGGCTCGGAGTCGATTTCGAGGTCAGGAAGAGCGATGCCCCCGAGGTGAGCTATCCGAACGATCCCGAACGGACCGTCCGTGAGAACGCCTTGGCGAAAGGCGCCGCCGTGGTGGGAGAGAACGTCCTTTCGGCCGACACAATCGTCTGGTTCAACGGCAAGATCTACGGAAAGCCTGACGGACTGGAAGGCGCGAAGACCTTCCTGCGTGAATTGAGCGGAAACACCCACACCGTCTTCACTGGCGTCGCCTTCAATGGCGAAGCGAAGGTCGTCCGTTCCGACGTGACCTTCAAGGTCCTCTCGGACGCGACAATCGAGTCCTATGTCTCCAAGGTGAATCCCGTCGACCGCGCCGGGGCCTATGACATCGACACGTTCGGTGAAATACTGGTCGAGGGATATACGGGCACGTATGAGAACATCATGGGACTCCCCGTCGAGCCCCTGAAGGAATGGAGAATCTGTCCATGACAGTCGCAGAGAAACTCGTCGATTTGCTAAAAGCGCAGGGTCTGACCTGTGCGACGGCTGAAAGCTGCACGGGCGGAGGCATCGGCAGCGCGATTACCGCCGTCCCCGGTTCCAGTGAAGTCTATTGGGGCGGTGTCATCAGCTATGACAACTCCGTGAAGCACGGCGTGCTGGGCGTGTCGGAAGAGACGCTCGCAACCGTGGGCGCCGTCTCGTCTGAAACCGCCGCGCAGATGGCGATCGGCGTCCGCAAGCTGCTCAGGACCGATCTCGCCGTGAGCGTCACGGGTATTGCGGGACCGGGCGGTGGCAGTGACGAGAAACCCGTCGGACTCGTCTGGTTCGGTCTCGCCACCAAGGATGGCGTCCGCACCGAGAAGGCCTTGTTCCGCGGCGACCGTGAAGCGGTCCGCGCGCAGACGGTCACCCACGCCCTTGGCATGTTGTCCGTCGCCGCCGTTTGAGTCGCGCGCTCAGATCTCAAAATCGAACAAATCAAACAATAAACAATTTCAAAAGATGATCAAGGGCTGTGTATTTGACTTTGGCGGTGTGATGACGACGATGACGATGCCCGAGCGGGTGCGTCCCATCGTGCGGGAGCTGGGCATTCCGTGGTCCGCCATCGAAGCCGGTTTTGCGAAGTACCGTCGGCAGATGGATGGCGATCTGATCTCGATGGACGAGATGTACGATCGCACCTTCGCCGATGCCGGGATTTCCATCACCCCCGAGGACCGCGCCCGCATCGTCGAGGCGGACCAGGCGAGTTATCTCTATCGCAACGAAGAGACGCTGGCGTTCATGAAGGATCTCAAGGCACGTGGTTTCAAGATCGGCATCCTCACCAACATGTGCACGGGCTTTGCGCGTCTTTTCCGCATTCATTTCCCTGATTTCATCGCCGTTGCGGACGCGATGGTCATCTCGGGTGAAGAGCATCTCTATAAGCCCCAACCCGAGATCTATGACCTCGTCGAACGACGCATCGGACTTCCCGCGAACGAACTCTGCTTCTTCGATGATGCCGAGTCGAACTGCCGCGGCGCCGAGGAATCCGGGTGGCAGGCGATCCGTTTCTCCACGACGGCGAAGGCTGTTGCGGACTTCGAAAGGTTGATCGCGCAGTGAAGACGGTGCTCGTGACGGGTGGAACGACGCGTCTCGGCGCTTGCATCGCCGCGCGGTTGCGTGCGGACGGATGGCGGGTGCTGACGACGTCGCACCGTCCGGACGCAGGCGCCGATCTTGTCGCCGACCTCGCCGATCCCATGGGTCCGGCTCGTCTCTATTCCGCCGTGCTGGAGCGTCTCGGCGGCAATCCGCCCGACGCGCTCGTCAACAACGCGGCGCTTTTCTCCGGCACAGACGAGACGCTCGTCTCGCTCAATTTCAATGCGCCCAAGAAACTGACCATGTTGATGGCCGGGCGAGAGAACGGACGCGGCGCGGTGGTCAATGTGCTCGATACGCGCGTGCTGCATGACGCGGAGGACGACGAGGGCGCCTATGCCGCGTCCAAGCGGAAGCTGCTCGACTACACGCGTACCTCCGCGGCGCTTTATGCGGAGACACTTACCGTCAATGGCATCGCCCCGGGACCGGTGATGGCGCCGACGGAGGTCCATGAGTTGGCGGGCGAACTGCTCGTGACGCGTCCGACACCCGAGGACGTCGCCGCCGCGATTTCCTATCTGCTCTCTGCCCCGTCGGTGACGGGCACGGTCATTCCGGTGGACGGAGGGCAGCATCTCCTATGAGCGACAACCGTCCAGTCGGTTTCTTCGATTCTGGCATCGGGGGCACGTGCATCCTGAAGGCGTTTCAGGCGTTGTGTCCGAACGAGCGGACGATCTACCTCGCCGACACGGAACACTGTCCCTACGGAAACCGTCCCGCCGACGAAATCGTCCGTCTCTCCGAAGCCAACGTGAAGAAGCTGTTGGCCCAAGACTGCAAGATGATCGTCGTGGCGTGTAACACGGCGACGGCCGCGGCAATCGACTATTTGCGCGCGAGCTACCCTAGGATCCCGTTCATCGGACTCGAACCCGCCGTGAAGCCCGCGGCGCTTCAGTCGAAGACGGGAGTCGTCGCCGTACTCGCCACGGCCGGGACCTTCAACGGACGGCTCTACAACGAGACGAAGGCGCGCTTTGCGAAAGACGTGACGGTCATCGCCGCGGTGGCGGACGAGTTCGTGACGCTGGTCGAGTCTTTGGGCCGCGGCGAAGTGTCGCTGACGGACGACTCGGCGCGTCGCATCGTCGAAGAGAAGATTCGTCCGTTGGTCGCTTCGGGCGCCGACCATCTCGTGCTTGGCTGCACGCATTTTCCGCATCTGAAGCCGCTCATCGAGGAAATCGCCGGTCCTGCGGTCACCGTTCTCGATCCGTCTCCGGCCGTAGCCGCACAGGCGCGTCGTGTCCTGGAGGCGCGTGGACTCCTCGCGGATGTGGTATAATCTTCGCATGTCCATCTGTAAGGTAACGATAGACGGGAGTCTGCCGCGGACGCTGGGACTGACGAAGTCCGAGTTGAAGTCTGCGGCGGTTTTCTTTGCCGAGAAGTCCTCGGCCCGCATCGGCGTCCCTTTTCGCGCCGTGACGGTCGTCCTTCAGAACGATGCGTTCTCGGCTGAGACGCATGCGGCGATCAACGGCGTGGAGGGTCCGACCGATGTGACGACCCAGGGTTACGACGCGATGCCGCCGGAGCCGGAAGGCATTTACGGTGAACTTTACGTGAATGTCGATCAGGCCGTGCGCGTGGCGCCGAAGCGGAAGGACTGGAGCGTAGCCAAGGAGCTGTTTCTCTATGTTGCCCACGGCATGGATCATCTGAGCGGCGCCGACGATCACGAGCCGGCCGACTACGAGCGCATGCGCCGACGCGAACTGGCCTGGCTACGCCAATTCAGTTCGAGCGCCTCGAGGTGAACGCTCAAATCAACCAACCAATCACAACAACCAACCAATCAAACCATGTCCAAATTTCTTCTCACGCTGATCTCGATGGGTGTCCTGTGCTGGAGTGCTTGCGCGGATGAATTCGCAGAGAGCGAGGTCCTTGCTCCCTGGTATGTGGGTGGCGCGGCGGAGCTCGTGCTGCCCCAGGGCGGTGCGAGCCAGCATCGTCTGGGCGGTGCGGCCGTGCGCTTCGGCTACTATTTCGCGCCGGCGCTGGCCCTCGACTGTGAAGCGGCCTGGATGGAGATCAAGACGGGCCTTTCGGCCAAGGCGCTCTGGCATCTTCAGGGCTTCGAATGGTGGGGCATGATGTTCGGCTATGAGCGCTTTGACCCGTTCCTGAGCGTGGGCGCGAAGGGATGGATCAATCACGGACAGGTCGGACCGGTTTTTGGCCTCGGCGCGCTCTATTACCTCTCGAATGATTGGGCGCTGCGCGTCGATGCGGACCTGACCGTCGGTGTTGAATCCGAGGTCGAGACGTTTCATTCGTTGTCGCTAGGCGTTCAGTATTCCTTCTGACCGCGACGGCGCGTGCTGTTGAAAACCAAGGGTGTCGATCTGATAATCTGAATTGCCATGAAGAACTGTCGTGAAGAGTGGTATGACAAGGACAAGAAGGTCGCCGTCACGATCGTTGACGTGACGGAGGCCGCACAGGCGCTGGCGCGCGGACACCTCTGCGGTCCGACGAGCGCTTACTATCTGACGAAGGCGCTGGCCGCTGTGTCGCTCCTGGGCGCGGAAACGAGCGAGAAGGACGAGACCGTCATCCTGCAGATGAAGTGTTCGGGTCCGCTCGGCGGTTTTAACGTCGAGTGCACGTCTGAAGGAACCTTACGCGGCTATACCGAGAAGAAGATCCTCGATGCGTTTGACGGGCTCGGCACGCCCAAGGACAAGATGGTCCTCGGCGACAAGCAGATCCAGATCACACGCTCGGTCCCCGGACGCATCCTCTCGCAGGGCATCGCGGCGACGCTCGACGGCTATCTCGTGGGTTCGCTGCAGCGCAAGGCCTGCATCTACCTCGAGGCGGCCGTGAACGACGAGGTCGAGATCCTCGAGGCGCGCGGCGTGCTGGTGGAGTCCTTGCCGGACTCGAAGGCGATGGTGAGCGCATTCATTCCCGAGAAGATGTCCGTCGCCAGCCGCAACATCCTGACGCAGATGGGTCTGCCGCGTGCGGAGCTCCGCAAGACGACGCCGCTCACGTTCGCCTGCCGCTGTTCGCCGGACCGAGCGATCGCGATGCTCGGGGCCTTGAGCGACGAGGAGAAGAAGAAGGAGCTTCCGCCGACCTTGGACATCACCTGTCACATGTGCGGCAAGATCTTCACGGTCAAGACGAGGTAAGGTCATGAAAAGACGTGTCGAGGTTGAGATCGATCTGAAGGCGCTCGTGCGGAACTACCGTAAGATCGCGGCGCACGTGAAGCCGATGAAGGTGCTGTGCGTGCTGAAGGCCAATGCGTACGGCCTCGGTGTCGCGGCCTACGCCCAGGCGCTTTATGCGGCGGGCTGCCGTCAGTTCGGCGTCGCCGAACCGTTCGAGGCGCTCGAGCTCATCAAGGTGCTCGGCAGGACGAAGCGGACGTTCGAAGTCCAGATGCTGTCATCGGTCCTGCCGGACGAGATTCCCGAGATGGTGAAGGCGGGTGTCATCCTCCCGGTCACCGATCTCGCGGAGGCGAAGCTCGTCTCGGAGGCGGCGGTGCGGGCGAAGAGGACGGTGAAGGTCCATTTCAAGATCGACAGCGGCATGGGACGCCTGGGCATCCTCGCGCAGGATGCGATCGAAGTGATGCGCGAAGTGAAGAAGCTTCCGAACCTCGACTGCGAAGGAATCTTCTCGCACTGCCCGATGGCGTACGAGCCGCACGATCCGTTCACCAAGGGACAGATCAGGCGCTTCGTCGATCTGGTGAAGGCAGCTGAGAAGGAGGGACTCGTCTTCAAGAAGGTGCACATGGCCGCCTCGGACGCGATCAACAACTTCCCCGCGACGGCGAAGGCGCCGTTCACGCAGGTGCGCACTGGTATCAACCTGCACGGCAGCTTCGATCCGTACGGACGCAAGGCGCTGAAGGTGGAACCCGTCCTCACGCTCAAGACGCGTGTCGCGCAGGTGCGCGAACTTCCCGCTGGGACGACGCTCGGCTACGGACGCACCTGGTGTCTCAATGCGCCGACAAAGGTCGCGACGATCTCCGCCGGCTATGCGGACGGACTTCCCCTCGCGCTGACCAACCGCGGCTTCGTCTTCATCGGCGGGAAGCGCTGCAAGATCATCGGCCGCATCTCGATGGACTACACGACGGTCGACGTCTCCGACGTTCCGGACGTGAAGGCGGGCGACGAGGTCATCTGTTTCGGCAAGTGTGGCAAGGATTCCATCACGCCGGACGACTGGGCGGCCCTCAAGGGCACCCATGCATATGACATCATCTGCTCGCTTGGCACCCGCGTCCAGCGCGTGGTGAAGGGCTGAAGAAAAGATCCGGCCGCTGTTTTTTCTAACCCTTCGGGGACAGACCCCTCACGTGATGGGGACAGACCCCCTCAATCTCGGTACCCCCACCCGCTGGGGACAAACCCTGGAGTCTTCAGAAATGTGTTCGCGATGTATCTCTGCAGTGTCGCTAAAAAAGGACACTTTGCGGACACTCCGCGGACACTTCTTCTTT
>CALZAJ010000066.1 GCA_945613785.1 uncultured Verrucomicrobiota bacterium
ACGCGGTCGAGAAGGACTTGCCGGTCTGGCGCGACCACATCCCGATCTTGAAGCGCGAACGGTCCGCCACCCACGACTGCTGCCACGGGAGGAGGATTTCCTTCAAGATGGACTTGGTTTCGTTCATGTCACTTAATTCCGAAGATGCTCTTCATCTGGGCGACGCGCTCGGCGTCGGTCAGCTTCTCGTCCTTCACCGCCTCGACGGCCTTCGCTTCCTTCGCCTGGAGGATCTTGAGCTTCTCGTTGGCGATCCTGAGCTCCTCCGCGCGGGAGGCGACGTGGGCGAGGTTGGTCGCCATCGTGATGAACTTGTTCGCCGTGTCCACATCGCCCTGCAGCGCGGCCGTCGCGCCGAGGGACTGCAGGCTCTTGATGAGGTCGGTATCGCCGATCGCGGCCTTCTGGGCGATGGAGCCGATCTCGCGGCTGGAGTCGCTCGCCTTCGCGAGGCGCAGGGCCGCGTCCTCCTCGCGCATCCGCTGGAGGAAACGGTACCAGCACGACGGCCCCGGGAGGTCGATCTTGAGGTCCTTCTTCGCCCAGGCCTTCGCGATCTGGTACGACATGGCCGAGCCCTCGACGTAGAGGCGCGTCTGCACCTCGTCGGAGAAGTTGCCGCCCCAGGCGTCGGCACGGGTCTTGCGGAGGTTCTGCATGGCGGTTACAAAGCGAGCATCGCGGTGCGGCCCGCGTCGGTGATGTCGTAGACCGTCTGGTCGGTGATGCGGTCGATGCGGTCGGAGATCCATTCCTTCGCCAGCATCTTCGCGGTGAGGAGCTTGCGGTCCTCGACGGTAAGGCGCTGGCCGACCATCCGCTCGACCTGGTCGAAGAGCGGCTTCTGCGGCAGCCCGGCGGCGACGCTCTCAAGCGTCTCCAGGGCGCGTTTCATGGCGAGGTTGTTGCGGGCTATGTCAGCGGCAGTCATTTGCGTTTAGCTCCTCCGATAATGCGTTCGAACAGCTGCCTGACCATGTCCTTGGTCTCGCGCAGCTGTTCGGTTATGGCGTCGAATTTGGCGTCGACCTTGGCGTCGATCCGGGAGACGGACTGCTCGAGCCTGGCCACACGCCCGAAGAGGTTCTCGTGGTCCTTCGCGTTCTCTTTCTGCGACGCCTGATAGGCGGTCTGCTCGATCGATAGCGGGTTCGGCGCGATCTCGGTCTTCTGATGCCGAGCCTTCCACATCTGCACAAGACACGTGCAGATCGTGCCGACCGCGGCACCACCGACCGAGAGGCTGATTCCGTCTACCGTTTCCATCCGTCTTCCGTTTTGAAGTTAGCAGCCGCCTTTTTTGAAGCGAGGCGCGGCAATTTTCCTCGTCCGGCAAGGAGAAGCCCCTGCCTTGCCGGAGTGCGCAACATGAGCAATGTTGTGCCGGGATTATCGCAAAAAGGGAGGGGGTGCAAACAGACGATACAGACGATACAACTTATTAGCTGAAATCAGTTGATTTAAACGATACAGACGATACATACAATTCAGTTGATTAGCGTGTCTCACTAGTGATACGCGTTTTCAAAATGAAAAATAATCACTTGAATATCAACCGATTCGGCAAGATAAAGGCCGAAAATCGGGAAATCAAAAAAAATCAAATGGCCGGCAAATGACCGGCAAGTTAGATGCCGGGGATGATGCCGCCCGCCTTGCGGAACTTCTCGCCCCAGGACTTGTAGGGGCACTTGCGGCAGTCAGCCGCAGGTGCGGCTTTTTTTGCCGCGCCGGCGGACGCCTTGGCGCCCGTGCCGATGGCGACAGCTGCACCGTCGGCAGCAGTCACTGAGACCGACCCTCCTTGATCCTTCAGGCCGAGCAGCCAATCGGATGAGCACGCATGAACGCGGCAGATAGTTTTGAGCATCTCCGCACTAGGGGTAACCATCCCACTTTCCCATCTAGCCCAGTTCTGCTGCTTAACACCAACAGCAGCGGCCATAGACGACTGTGAAGAAGGTCCTCTGAGTTCGCGAAGTCTGTCGCAGATTTCTGCCATAAAAAAATTTTACACCAAAGATGATTTACCCTATTGACGCCACACCAAATATGGTGTATACTGTGCCTTGTCCGTTGACAAGGTTGCGAGAAGTATACCACTTGACGGGCTGAAATGTCAAAACCACAAGGAGCGCAACAAATGAAGAAGAAGGCGAAGGTCATTATAGGAGAACACGGTACGGCGAAGCACAACGCCAATACCGCTCAAGAAATTATAAACACCTGGAAGAGAATCTGTAGCATCGAAGCACGGAAGGCCGTAAGGAGACCGACGTTCTCTGCAGGGATGACGGCGAATCTCGAGAAGCGGCGGCAGTGGATCGTGGTGATGGTTCGTATTGGAGAGCTCTCTGAAGAGCTGCGGATCCTTCGCCAGACCGAGGGCGTGTCAGCCGGAGAGAAGAAGGCGATCAGCGCGATGCTCGACAAGATCGGCAAGTTCAATGACTATGTGGCAAACTGCCTCATTATGGAAGGCGGTGCGAAGTGAAGAAGGAAGAGATGAAGAAATTGGCCGACATGCTCGTCGAGAAAGTTGATGAGTACGCGAGCCAGATGCGCAAGTGTCCGTTCTGCGGATGCGAGATCGGAATCACCATTTGTGACGACGAGGGAAACGAAAAGCATCTTGACTATCTTGACGATCCGTATAGCGGAATCGCGTTCAAGTTCAATCACGACAACGGAGGTTGCATCCTCTGCGACTTCAACGAGATCTCGCCGATCTACTCCGACGAGAACGATGATTTCGACAAGGCCCTCTCTCAGCTCGTCGCAGATTGGAACGGAGGTGCGGAATGAACAATCAGGACGAAATGTTTGAGATGGCGACGGAGACGCCGGCTTTCCTCGGATGCCAGCAGCGCATGCCGACACACCTTCCGGGTGACTTTGACGGAGTGGAGGCGGGGGAAGGTTACGAAGAGTATCGCCGGGACACCTTCTGTGTCATCTGCGACTGGATTATCGCCACGTTGGTGCTGATCGCCGCGATAATCTGCATCTACATGACAGGCGAATATTTCAAGGCGAAGGCAATCGCCGATCAGGCGGTGGCCGATTACAATGCCTATTGTTCTGAACATCCAATCGCTGAGGTTCACTAATGATCAACACATCCATCATCAACATGGCAGCGCTGGCGCGCGAGGTCGGCTGCTCCCGTCAGAACATCCGCGGCATTATGCGCGGCGAATGGGCACCGTCTAAGAAACTCGCTGCCGCGCTGGCGCGGAACGGCGTGATCGTCCCCGGGAGGAAGAACCGTGCAAAGGCCTGAACCGCGCGCGGACCTTCGCGTCCGCTGGTACAAGAAACCCGAAAGGAAGCCCTATGGTAAAACCATCCGACATGCCGACTGTCGCCCGGATCCGCGCCAGGCTTGACGAGCTGAACGCTGCCGACATCACGCTCGGGCAGGCCGTCTGGGTCTTCGGCGTCTCAACCAAAACACCCATCATCAGCCGCATCGAACGCGGCGAAATCTCGGCGGCGAAGATTCTCGGCGAATACCGTATCGACACCGCCTCCATCCACGCTTATCTCGACAAGATCAATTCAAACTTCAACAGGAGCCTGTAACGTGAAGAACGCAATCGTTAAATCCGAACCCCGCATGATCGACATCGTCCTCCCCGGCCAGCAGATGGACGCGGCGGGACGCATCAACTACTTCCACACGCTCAGCAAGCAGGCGGGCGAGGTTGCTGTCAAGGCCGCGCTCTACGCCGGCATGGAACTCTTCAAGGCGAAGGTCGAGCACCCCGGCACCTTCGACGCCTGGGTCGACCAGAACTGTTCGTTCGGAAGAGCGACGGCTTACCGGTATCTCTCGCTGCTCTCGGAGACGGTCGGCAAGGGCGCCGACCTCGTCGGCCTCGCCGAGGACACGGACGACGCCCGCACGGAAGCCATCGCCGAATACGCGGGCAACATGGAGTCGAAGGGACTGACAGAACTGTACGTCGACCTCGGCATCGTGAAGAAGTCGAAGTCGAACCTCGGCGGAAAGCGCGAGGGCGCGGGGCGTCCGCGGAAGCAGTCCGCCGAAGAGCTGGCCAAGCAGGCCGAGGCGGTTTCGAACGCCTTGACCGCCGAAGCGACGCGGGATTGCGTGGCGCAGCTTTATGTCCTCGGCATCACGCAGGGCGGATTCGGCGAGATGCACGACACCGACCTGAAGGGCGCCATCGACACCCTTGAATCGGTTTTGCAGAAGGCCAAGGAAATCATCAAGAGCCGGAAATGAACACCCTCATCACATTCGAGGAGAACGACTTGCACGACATCCATACGATGCTGGGCGCGAAGGAAGCCGAGGAGCTGAAGTTCCGGGCGATGGCCGTTGCGCATTTCCTCCGGGCGAAGGACCGCAAGGCGGCTGCCGCCGAGATTGCGTCCACCTTCGGCCAGAAGGCGAAGGGCCTGACCTTCAAGTCGCTCTACCGGCTGGCGAACCAGTTCGACGGCACGCTCATGAGCCTCGTCGACCGTCGGCTCATCCGCCGGATCTCGGCGGGCGGGCTGGCTGAGAATGCCGAGTTCAAGGCCTACTGGCATCAGCTGTGCATGGAGAACAAGCGCGCCACGGCTCCGGCATACCGCGAGCTGATGCGCAGGCTGGCCGCCGGCGAGGTGATCCCCGGCTTCGGCGACTGGCGGAAGATCTTCGCCGGCGAGCATGGCGGACTCTACCCCGAGCCGGAGCGGGCGTGTCCGTATTCGGCGGACGGCATGGCGCCGAAGGGGTGGACCCTCCGCAACCTCAACCGCCTCAAGCCCGACGCCTTCGCGCTCGAGGCGGCGCGCAAGGGCACGATGGCCGCGACGATGGACCGTCTGCCGGACATCAAGCGCACGCGCGTCGGTCTCAAGAGCTGCCGCGTCGTCCAGATCGACGACATGTGGTACGAGCACAAGGTCGCGTTCGGGACGAACAAGCACGCGCAGCGCGTCGTCGAGTTCGCGATGATCGATGTCGCGACCGGCAAGCTCTTCGCGTACCTCCCGAAGCCGATCCTCGAGAAAGAGGACGGCAAGCGCGAGACGCTGAAGAGCGTCTGGACGCGCTACCTCATCGCGCATCTCCTCTGCACGGTCGGCATCCCCGAGGAAGGCTGCCTCATCATGGGCGAGCACGGTACGGCCTCCGGAGACGGCTACCTCGAGGAGACGCTGGCGCGCATCACCGGCGGCAAGGTCCAGTTCGGCGCGGGCGGACTCCTCTCCACGCCGCTCTTCGCGGGGTCCTTCCAGGGCACGCCCAAGGGCAACCCGCGCTACAAGGGATTGCTTGAGGGCTTCCATTCGATGATCAAGAACGAGCTGGCGTCCGTCAGCGGCCACATGGGCGGTGGCCGCGAGGGCAAGAGCGAGTATGTCTACGGCATGGAGAAGACCGACGAGCAGCTGCGGGCGTTCGCCACGGCGCTCGAGCAGGTCCGCCCCGGCATCCGCCAGCGGCTTCAGTTCCCGTTCATGGACTACTACGATTTCCGCGCCATCATCGACGAGATGTACGACCGGCTCAACGCCCGCCGGACGCACGCCCTCGAGGGCTGGGAAGGACAGGGATTCATGAGCGCCGAATACTGGGACGGTGCGAGTGCGAGCTGGGTGCCGGTGGAGAAGATCCGCGAGATGCCCGCGCCGATTCAGCAGGCAATCTATAACGCCATCCAGTGCAATCAGCTGAAGGTGCGTCGGACGCGCCTCTCGCCGAGCGAGGCGTGGAATCTCCGCAAGGGCGACCGTGCGAAGGTGTACGGTCCCGCCATTGCGATGCTGATCATGGGTCTCGAGCTGTCGGTGACGTGCCGGTGCGACGAGAAACTGACGCTCCGCTACAAGGACACGAGCACCTTCACCGATTGTGAGGTGACCGGCATCCTCGAGGGCGGCGGCAGCCTCACGCGCGGCGAGAGCTACCTTGTCTGGATTAATCCCTTCGACGGATTCAAGGCGCTTGTAGCCGACCTGCAGGGCCGTTACATGGGCGTTGCGCGGGTGAAGGAAGAGCACCGTTACGACGACATCGATGGCATCAAGCGGGCGATTGGCGTGCGGAACGCGGCACTTGCGGCAGAGCGCAAGAAGATCCAGCCGGCGCTCAACCGCATGGCGCGCCAGGCGGCAGCCGTCGGAGCCGCGAACGCGGCCGCGATCCTCGGCGAGGATCCCGCGCTCAAGGCGGCGATCGGAGCCGCAGCCGAACACGAGCTCGGCATGGCCGAGGCGGCGGAAGGGCTGGAGTACGGTCCTGCAGAGGAAGCCGCCCCGGCGGGAGCCGACGTCGACTTCGGAGACCTGCCGACGGCAGAAGCCCCGGCAATCACCGGCGAAGACCTCGCCGATCTGGTGTAAAAAAATAATCTGGAAACGCAACAAAACAAAAGAGGATAAACAACATGAGCAATGACACGATACAGGAACTGCTGCCGAGCGGGGAGTTCGCCAACCTCGTGGCGGCGCGGCCCGAGCAGGGCATGAACCGCAGCGCGGACCAGGTTCGCGCGGCGATGAAGGCGTACGTCATCGACGGACGCATCACGGACGAGGGGCTGGAGTCGCTCGTCAAGCTCTTCAACCTCGGAAAGTCCAGGGGCTGGAGCTTCGACGGGGTCGGCAAAGCGGTCGACTATTCCGGCGCGACCGTCTCGCGCCTCTTCGCCGGCAAGTACGAGGGCGCCATGCGGGCGGTGATCGAGAAGGTCGACGCCTACCTGGAGCTGGAGGCCGAGCGCCAGAAGATGACCTCGGATCTCTTCATCGAGACCTCGACCTGGCGGAAGGTGCAGGCCGCGTGCGACCTCGCGATCAAGCGCAACGCCATCGTGCGCATCGTCGGTCCGAGCCAGGTCGGCAAGACCTACTCGCTCAAGGAGTATATGCGTCGGGCGAAGTTCCAGGTCTGCTACCTGCGCGTCCCGGCCGCGCCGACCTTCAAGCTGATCGTCGAGGCCGTGTGCGATGCCGTCGGCATCAGCTCCAGCCTGCGCGTCGACGAGGCGCGTCCGCGCGTCGCGAAGGCGGTCGGCCCGAATACGCTCCTCATCATCGACGAGCTGCACGAGCTCATCATGAGCGCCGGAAAGGGCACGGCGATGAAGTGCATGGAATGGATCCGCGAGATCTGGGACAACTCCGGCTGCGGCATGGCCCTCTGCGGGACGAGCGCGCTCGAAGACGACCTCATCAACGATCCGAAGATGAAGGGCTGGCTCGGTCAGCTGGACCAGCGCTGCATCCGCGTCCTCAAGCTCCCGAACGCGCTCCCGATGGAGGACATCGAGCTCGCCGCGTCCGCCTACGGCATCAGCGGCTCGATGAAGCCGGTGGAGAACATCCTGCGCACGATCCGCATGAACCGTCTCACCACCATCCTCACGATGACGGCGAGCTGGTGCAACGGCAACAACAAGACGCGGACGAAGCACCCCAAGACCTGGGAGAGCTTCGCCGCGGTCTACAAGGCCACATTTGAGGAGGTCTAACCATGCACGCTCCGACATCCAAGTGCAGGAACAGGAAGTGCGAACACAACCGCCGCGGCGGCGGGTGCAAGCTCTTCGAAGGTCTCAATTTCATCCGCTGCAAGCAGGCGGTCATCTACATCAAATGAAAGGAACAGGCTATGGCAAGAATCAAGGCAGTGAAGGTTGCGCCGGTTATGTCGCGCGAGGAATTCGAAAGCGTCGTCGATAAGGTCGCCAAGATGGACGTCCGCCGGCAGAAGCTGGTCGCGGAACTCAAGAAGCGCCATCAGGACATCGACGAGAAGTACGGGACCGAAATCAAGCTCATCGACAAGGAGATCGCCGAGCAGCAGCAGCTGGCGGGCGACTACTTCGCCGACCACGCCGGCGAACTCCGCTTCGACGGGCGCCGTTCGGGAGCCACGAAGCTCGCCAACTTCGGCGTGCGACTCGGCAACCCGACCGTGACGAAGGCTGGCAAGTTCAAGAAGGTCGCTTGGAAGGCGCTCGGTCTCATCTTCGACGGAATCGATGCGCTCCGCCAGTTCGTCCGCAACCAGCCCGAGGTCAACAAGGACGCCATCCTGGACGTATTCCGCGACCTCAAGTCGAACGACCAGGACAAGGTTGCCGTCGCCCTGGAGAAGAAGGCTGTGCTCGATGAGTACGGCATCTCCATGGAGCAGACCGAGGAGTTCTGGATCGAGCCCATCGCCGACGAACAGGTGAAGTGATGGCTGGCGTTTGGCACAAGTGCCTGCTTTGTGATTGCGAGTTCTTCGACACGAAGCAGGTCGGTTATCTCGGCTACTGCCCGAGCTGCCGAGATTCAAAGTACCCCAAAATCATTATCCGCAA
>CALZAJ010000067.1 GCA_945613785.1 uncultured Verrucomicrobiota bacterium
CGCCGCCGTCCCCGACCTGCGCGGTCTGGGCGACGGGCGACTGGTATCCGCGGGCTTGCGAGGTTGGCTCTCGACTGGGCGGCCTCGCCGTCCACGCGCGCTATCTGAAGCCATTCGATGCCGCGTTGCTGGCGGCACAGCGGGCGCAGGGATTGAAGATCGTCTCGCTTGAGAACGGCAGCGTGCAGGGCGGCTTCGGTGAGGCGATCGGTGCGGACCTGCGTCTGGGGTGGCCGGACGAGTTCATTCCGCATGGCACGCAGGACGAGTTGGACCGCAAGTACGGGCTGGATGTCGACGCGCTGGTCCGTCGGATTTCCGAGGCGGGGATTGCAGGAAAGGAGACCAACCATGGCTGAGATTCACGGCGTCGCGGGCGAATGGGCTCGCGTGAAGGGCACGGTCGCGGGACTGTGGCCGATGTTCCTGGGCACGTTCGCCGCGGGCTTTACGTTGTCGGTCGCCTGCTTCAGGTCTGTGGGCTGGGGTGCGACGCTGTTCGCCGTCTCGCTGATTGGCATCGGCATTGCGCTTTACCGTGGGCTTCGTCACGTCGAGCGCTTCTTCAAGGGCGCACGGGGTGAGGAACGGGTCGCGGGCATCCTGCATGCGCTGTCGGACCGCTATCACGTCTTCAACGATTTCATCGCCGGCAGCAGTCACGTGGACCATGTCGTGGTCGGTCCGGCGGGCGTCTTCGCCGTCGAGACGAAGAACTGGAAGGGCGTCGTGACGATCGAGGAAGGACGCATCCTGATCGACGGCCAGCTGCCGACGCGTTCGCCGCTGGACCAGGTCCTGCGCGAGGCGCGGCAGGTCAAGACGGCGCTGGCGCGTTCGGGTTGGACGGGACCCGTCACGCCGATCCTGGCCTTTGCATCCGACACGTTCAAGGCGCATATCGCGGAGCTCCAGGGCGCGGTGGTGATCAACGCGAGCGACCTCGCGAAGAGCTTTGAGACGGATCGCGTGGTCATTCCGCCGACGGAACTCGAGCGTCTGGTCAGCCTGATGGCGAACACCTAATCATAAAAGAAGGGGAATCGTCCCATGAAGAGTAAGATCATTTTCTGGTCCTGTCTGGTCTGTGCTGTCGCGGTTGGCAAGGACGTGCAGCCGCAACCGTATTACGGGGTCGTCGGCCAGCGTCTGGCGACGATGATGACGCGTTACCACGTTCTGCAGCAGCCGATGGATGACGACATCTCGCAGCGGGCGTGGACGAATCTCGTCACGTTCTACGACTACGACCACTCGGTCTTCCTGAAGAGCGACCTCGAGAAGCTCGCGGAGCACGAGAAGACGATCGACAACGAGATCAAGGGGGGCGACATCAGCTTCGGCTTCGACATCTACCGCCTCTACTGTGAGCGTCTGAGGGAGCGCATCGACTTCGCGACGAACCTTCTGGCCACGACGGAGTTCGACTTCACGAGCAACGAGACGTATCGGATTCGCCGCAAGGACGCCGAATGGCCCGCTTCGACGGAGGAGGCCAACGACCACTGGCGTCGGCGTCTGAAGAACGAAGTTCTGGCCCAATTGCTCACCAAGGAGCTGGACTCCGAGGACGCCGCGGCGCGGAAGGCGCGCAAGGCCGCGGGCAAGGCGACGGCCGAAGACGTCGAGGAGGAAGAGGCCGAAGCCGAGGAGAAGGCGGAAGCCGAAGCCGCGCCGCCGGCGCCTGAGCTGACCCCGGCCGAGAACCTCGTCAAGAAGTACCGCCAGTACTACAATACCCTGACCGAGCCGGACGAAGAGGCCGTGCTGCAGCACTATTTCTCCGCCATCACGCGGGCCTATGATCCGCACTCCGATTACATGTCCCCGGCGTCGAAGGAGGACTTCGACATGGACATGAATCTCACGCTGTGCGGCGTCGGCGCCGTGTTGCAGATGGATGACGGCGCACTCAAGATCGCGGAGGTGATGCCCGGCGGACCGGTGGATACGGACGGACGCATCAAGGAGGGCGACAAGATCGTTGGCGTGAAGCAGGGCGACGGCGAGATGGAAGACATCATGTGGCAGCCGATGAAGAAGACGATCCACAAGATCCGCGGTCCGAAGGGCACGCGCGTGACGTTGGAGATCGTTCCGCGTTCGGATCCCTCGGGAGCGACGCGCAAGCTCATCGAGCTCGTCCGTGACGAGATCAAGCTCGAGGATCAGGCGGCGACCGGCCGCGTCGAGACCGTCTCGCTCGGTGGCTTCACCAATCGCGTCGGCTATGTCTACCTGCCTGGCTTCTATGGCTCGATGGACAAGCGTCCGGGTCAGGAGGGCTACCGCAGCTGTGCCGCGGATGTCGCGGACTACATCTGCAGCTTCAACGACCAGGACGTCGAGGGCCTCGTCCTCGATCTGCGCGGCGACGGCGGCGGCTCGTTGCGCGAGGCCGTCGCGCTCTCGGCCCTGTTCGTCCCGTCGGGCCCCGTCGTGCAGATCCGCGATACCCGTTCGGTCTCTTCGCTGAGGATATCCCCTGGCAATCCCGTCGCGTTCAAGAAGCCGATGGTCGTGCTCATCGACCGCGCGAGCGCCTCGGCGTCCGAAATCGTCGCGGGACATCTGCGCGACACGGGACGTGCGATTGTCCTGGGCGACGCGACCACGCACGGCAAGGGCACGGTCCAGACCGTGCTGGCGATGGGACCGGAGAAGTACGGTTCGATGAAGATCACGACGGCGCGCTTCTATCGTGTCGACGGACGCTCCACCCAGCTCAAGGGCGTGGCCTCCGACATCCATCTCCCGTCGCTACTGGACTCGCTGGAAATCGGCGAGGACGTCCTGACCTATGCGCTGCCGTTCACACAGATCCGCAAGGTCGATTACGCGAAGTGCTGGAATCTCGACAGCTATCTGCCGCAGCTCGCGGAGGCCTCGGCCAAGCGTCTGAAGGGCGATGCCCGTTACGAGAAGCATGTCGGCAACGTCCAGGGCATGAAGGCGATCGGCGAGCGGGTCGACGTGCCGCTCGAACGCGAGGCCCGCAAGGCGATGATGCGTGCGGACCGCAGTCTGCGCGAGCTTGACACTGACGAGGGGGACGAGGACAGCTCGAAGAAGAGCCGTCGTCGCAAGCGCAATCAGCGCCAGGATGACGATGTCGTTCTCGACGAGGCGTTCAACGTACTCTCCGATCTCATTCGTCTCAACGCCGGTGCGGAACTTCCGCCGCCGCGTCTGAGCTGGCTTGAAGCATTCCAGGCACTCTGAAGATGAAGCTCATTCCCTTTGTGAAGATGCACGGTGCGGGCAATGACTTTGTCCTCATCGATGACCGTGACGGCAAGTTCCCGTGCGATGACCACCGACGGATCGCCGCCCTGGCGACGCGTCGTTCCGGTGTCGGTTGCGAGGGCGTGATTCTCGTGCAGCAGTCGGAGGTCGCGGACTTCCGGATGCGCTTTTTCAATCCTGACGGCACGGAAGTGGATCTCTGCGGCAACGGGGCGCGGTGCGTCTCGGCCTTTGCGCGCGCAATTGGCGCGGCGAAGGCGGACCGCATGCGGTTCGAGACGCGAGCCGGGATGATTGAGGCGGAGATCGTGGACGAGGCGCTCGTCAAGATCGCAATGCCCGATCCCAAGAACTTCCGTGAGGACTTCTGTGTCGCGGGCGTTCCGCACAAGATCGTCCCGGTGGAGAATCTGGCGCATACCGACGTCGAGAACGAGGGCCGTCGCATCCGTCTGAGCGAGGAGTTCGCGCCGGATGGGACGAACGTCGATTTCGTGACCTACCGCAAGCCAGGACGCGTCTCGATCCGTACCTACGAGCGTGGCGTCGAGGCCGAATCGGGCGCCTGCGGAACCGGGTCGGTTGCGGCGGCCGTCATCGGGGTCGCGGATTACGGCTTGGAGTTCCCCGTCCATGTCCAGACCGTGCAAGGCTATGTCCTGACGGTCGACGGTGTGTATGACGGCGAGAAGTTCTCCCACGTGACGCTGACCGGTCCCGTCAAGCGGGTCTTCGCCGGTACGATCGATTGGGACGAACTTGACGCGGTTGACGAATGAGGTCAGCGGCGGAGTTTTCCGCCGAGCCATTCCGGCTGATGCGCCAGGAACATCAGCAGACGTTGACGGGCGCTGGCGCGTGAGTCGTTCATGGGGACGGACACAGACCGACTAGCCCATTACCAACATACACTAATGAGTATTTGGCCGGGTGAGGTCTTTTGCTATAATCGGCTTCATGAAGAACATATTTCTTGCTGTTGCCGCGCTGGCGGCGTTCGCGTCTTTTGCCGATGGACTCGACCTCAACGGGTCCTGGTTGTTCCGCTTTGAGGAAGGGAAGATTCTCGAACAGGTCGGGTCCGATTTCGCGGCGACGGACGTCATGACGGTGCCGGGTTGCTGGGACGTCCAGCCGAAGTGGTACCTGAAGCGCGGCACGGGCTGCTATCGGCGCACGTTCACGGTTCAAACGCCGATGAAGGACGCGGTGTTGGTCGTGGACGGCATGGGCATTCGGGCGAAGTTCGCGCTCGACGGCAGGGATCTCGGACTGCATCCGTATCCATATGCGCGGCTGGAGATTCCGGTCGGACCGCTCGCGGCGGGCGAGCACGAGCTTTTCGCGGCCGTTGACAATATCATGGAGTGGCCGCGCGTGAAACTGGCGCGTCCCTACTACGACTTCTATTTCTACGGCGGGTTCTATCACGGGATGAAGCTTGTCGAAAAGGAGCCGAAGATCTTCGTGCGCACGCTCGACTACAAGACCCGCACGGTCGAGGTTGAGGTCGAGGGCGTCCGCAAGGAGACGCGTGTGCTGAAGGACGCCAAGCTCTGGTCGGACAAGGAGCCGAATCTCACGACGATCGTGGTCGACGGGCGCACGGTCCGTTTCGGCATCCGTCAGCTCGAGGCGCGCGACGGGAAGATCTTCCTCAACGGCAGGCCGATCTTCCTCAAGGGCGTGAACCGCCACGAGTCCTCGCCGTTCGAGGGCAGCGCGACAGGTGAGGCGACGATGCTGCGCGATCTCCAGAACCTCAAGGCGCTTGGCGGCAACTTCATTCGCGCGGCGCACTATCAGCAGGCGGAGCGGTTTCTCGACCTTTGCGATGAGCTGGGCATTTTCGTCTGGGAGGAGTCGCTTGGATGGGGCAACGGGCAGGACTACGTGAACAACAAGTTTCCGCCGAGTGAGCTGACGGATCCCGAGTTCTGTGAGATGCAGGTCGTCGAGACGCGCGAGATGGTGCGGGCGAGCTTCAACCATCCGTCCGTCATCATCCAGGCCTTCCTCAACGAGTGCAACAGCGCGAAGCCCGAGTGCAAGAAGCTCGTTGACCGTTTGATCGAGACCATCAAGGCCGAGCGTTCGGGGCGTCTCGTCTCCTTTGCCTGCAATGTCTGCTGGGCGGACATCTGCCATGAGAACACGGATGTCGTTGCGTTCAATGCGTATCCGGGCACGATTCCTGCGACGCCGGGAACGCCGGCGGCCTTGCGCCAGAAGGTTGAAAAGGAATTTAACGGAATTGTAAAGAAATTCCGCGAAAAGTATCCGAATAAGCCGATTATTATTTCCGAGTCGGGGTGTGGCGGCACGTATGGCTATCGCGATGAAAATGCGTCAATTAACACGGAAGAGTATCAAAATGAATACTTAACCGATATCTTTGAGACGCTGTGGGCGAATCCGGACGTGAGTGGTTTTTCAATCTGGCAGATGAACGACGGTCGGACGCGCGAGCGGTATTGTGAGCTCAACTGTTCGGCGATGTTCGGCGGATCGGTTGCGGGCATTTATGACATCTATCGTCGTCCGAAGAAATCGGTCGCGACGGTGAAGCACTTTTTTGGGTTGAAGGCGGCGGGAGAAAACTGACTTTTCCCCATTGCCTAACTAACCAAAAAAGTGATATACTTATGTTTCCGCGCTCAAATTCGGGGCGGACGCGGCAGAAAACCGCGATCATTAACAAACCAAACAAAGAAGCAAAATAATGGCAATTCGCAAGCCTACGGCTCCTTCGGAGCGTTCGTCCGCGATGGCGGAAATGCTCGCCCAGGCGGGTCAGGAGTCCACGTTCAAGCCCGGTAGCCTCGTCGAGGGCACGGTCAGCGCCATCAAGGATGATGACGTTTACATCGACATCGGTTACAAGTCCACCGGTTGTGTTGACGCCAGCGAGTTCGGCGATGCCGAGGTGAAGATCGGTGACAAGGTCACGGTTCTCCTCCGCGAGCTCGAGAATGACAAGACGGGCACGGTCAGCCTTTCCAAGAAGGCCGCTGACGACAAGATCCGCTGGGAGAAGATCCTGGAGCGTTATGTCGAGGGTTGTGTCGTTACCGGTACGATCAAGAGCGCCGTCCGCGGCGGTCTTCTCGTCGCGATCGACGATGTCGAGGCGTTCCTCCCTGGCAGCCAGGTCGAGGTCACCCCGGTCAAGGAGCTCGAGCCCTACGTCGGTCAGACCTTCGATTTCAAGGTCATCAAGATTTCCAACGAGCGTCGTAACCTCATCGTTTCGCGTCGTGAGCTCATCGAGGGCACGATGGCCGAGAAGAAGGCCGAGCTGCTCGCCTCGCTCCAGAAGGACGAGGTCAAGAAGGGCCGCGTGAAGAACATCACCGATTTCGGTGCGTTCATCGATCTCGACGGTCTCGATGGTCTCCTCCACATCACCGATATGAGCTGGGGCCGCATCAAGCACCCGAGTGAAATGCTCAAGGTCGGCCAGGAGATCGAAGTCAAGGTTCTCGAGGTCGACCGCGACCGCGAGCGTGTCAGCCTCGGCCTCAAGCAGATCCAGGCCAATCCGTGGGATGCGATCCAGGATCAGTTCCCGGTTGGCGCCCGCGTGTCTGGCAAGGTCGTCAATCTCGCCGCTTACGGTGCGTTCGTCGAGATCGCTCCTGGCATCGAGGGTCTCGTCCACATCTCCGAGTTCAGCTGGACGAAGCGCGTTGCCCGTGCGAGCGACATGCTCGCGACTGGCGATGAGGTCCAGGTCGTCGTCAAGGACATCGACGTCGCCAACCAGAAGATCGCTCTCTCGATCCGCGAGACGCAGGCCAATCCGTGGGACACGGTTCAGGACCGCTTCCCGGTCGGCTCGAAGGTCAAGGGCAAGGTCCGCAACTTCACGAACTACGGTGCGTTCGTCGAGCTCGAGGAGGGCATCGACGGCATGATCCACGTCAGCGACATCAGCTGGACGCGCAAGATCAACCACCCGTCCGAGTGCCTCCAGAAGGGTCAGGAAGTCGAGGCGGTCGTGCTCGACGTCAACCCGAAGGAACAGCGCATCTCGCTCGGCCTCAAGCAGGCTCAGAACGATCCGTGGACGGAGATCGCCTCCAAGTACGCGGTCGGCAGCGTGGTCAAGGGCAAGGTCAGCAAGATTGCCTCGTTCGGCGCGTTCGTCGAGCTCGAGGACGGTGTCGACGGCCTCGTTCACATCTCGCAGATCTCCGATCAGCGCGTTGAGAAGGTCAAGGACGCTCTCGACGTCGGTCAGGAAGTCGAGGCTCGCGTGGTCAAGGTTGACCGTGGCGACCGTCGCATTGGTCTCTCCATCCGCGCGATGACGATGACCGACGACGAGATCAAGGCGCTCGCGGCTGAGGCCGCCGGCGAAACCCCGGAGCCCGTCAGCGCGAAGACGGCCGGCAGCGAGAACCTCGGTGGTCTCGGCGCCGCGTTCGACAATGCGTTCGCCTCTTCCGAGTGGACGCCTGGCAACTAATCAACTTCAAACGAAAGGAACAAGAAAATGTCCAGAGTTTGTGATATTTGCGGTAAGGGTCCGTCGGTCGGCAATGTTGTCGTCCGTAAGGGTTCTCCGAAGTACAAGGGCGGCATCGGTCTCCACACGACCGGTATCACCAAGCGTCGCTTCCTCCCGAATCTTCAGTCCGTCCGTACGACGGATGGCAAGGGTAACGTCAAGCGCATGTGCGTTTGCACCCGCTGCCTGAAGAACGGCAAGGTCACGAAGGCCTAATCGGTGAAATGACGGAAGGGTCGGGCGTCTACCGACGTTCGGCCGTTCCGTCGTCCGAGAGAAAACACTTCTAGTTAACAAAACAAAAAACAAGGAACAAATAAAATGGCTATCAAGATTGGTATCAACGGCTTCGGCCGTATCGGCCGCATGGTTTTCCGCGCGGCGGTTGAGAACT
>CALZAJ010000068.1 GCA_945613785.1 uncultured Verrucomicrobiota bacterium
GGGTTAGTCGGTTCGCGGCGAGGAACGAGCCGCGCAACCGACTAACCCATTACCTGACCGAGTACCCTTTATGCTATAATTCTTTTCAGTGAAATGTCGTGCAACTATTCTCGCGTCCCTCATCCTCGCATTCGGCCTCGGCGCAAGGTCCTTGGCAGCGCTGATTCCCGAGAAGGAGTGGACGATGATTCGTCAAGTGGCGGTTAACTACGACCTGACGGAAGAGCAGACCTGGCTTCTGGCGGCGATCCGTCGCCACGAGAACGGCAGGCCTGGTTTGGAGTTCGGCATTGGCGGTCCGATGAATTCCGGTCACAAGGCGCACCGTTACCAGGACGGGTATAAGTCTTTCTATATTCAGGCCATGTGGGCGGCGGGAACGGTCCGCCGTCATTATAAGGGCGACCTCAAGGCCTTCGGCAAGCGCTACAATCCGCCGCACCCGACCACTTGGTCGACCGGCGTCTCGTCCCTCATCTCCCGCCTGAAGGCAGAGAACCAGTATCGCCTGCCAGGCGCCAAACCCGCCAAGAGGCCGATTTCGTTCCCCTGATCAGTGGATCAGGGAGAGGAACTCCTGGCGGACCTTTTCGTCCGTCCGGAAGGACCCGAGCAAGGCCGAGGTCGTCATCTCCGAGTTCTGCTTCTCAACGCCACGCATCATCATGCAGAGGTGCTTCGCCTTGATGACGACGCCGACGCCTTCGGCGCCCGTCTCGGCCATGATGGCGTTCGCGATCTCCTCGGTCATCCGCTCCTGGATCTGGAAGCGGCGCGCGAACATGTCGACGATGCGCGCGAGCTTGGAGACGCCGAGGACCTTCCCCATCGAGATGTAGCCGATGGCGCACTTGCCGTAGAACGGCAACAGGTGATGCTCGCAGAGCGAGTAGAGCTCGATGTCCTTGAGGATCACCATGTGATTGGTGCCGCTCGTGAAATAGGCGTTGTTGACGACCGTCTTGAGCTGCTGACGGTAGCCGCGCGTCAGGAACGTCATCGCCTTGGCGACGCGGTCCGGCGTCTTCTTCAGTCCCTCGCGTTCGGGATCCTCCCCGAGTTCGACGATGATCTGACGGACGAGTTCGGCAATCTTCTTCTGGTTCGGTTCCTGGGCGACTTTCTTCTTCATGGTCATTAGTATATCATTATTTGCGTCAGACGAACTCGGTCTCGATCGTGAGCGCGATCTCGTTCGCGGGGAAGCGGTCCTTCATGTAGGCTGTGAAGTCCGCCCGCAGCGCGTCCCAGTCCTTGAGTCCGTAACCGACGATGAGATCGCAGTAGATGCGGTTCGTCCCTGGCTCCAGGTAGATCGCATGGAAGCTCTTCACGTGCTCCTGCTGGCGCACGTATTCGAGCACGGCCTCGCGGACGCGCTTGGACTCCTCGTGATCGTTGTCCACGGCATAGACGCCGAAGACCATCGTCACCTTCTCCTCGTGCATAATCCGAAGCTGCAGCTCGTGGAGGAACGCATAGACCTCGCCGACGGACTTCTCATGGTCGATCTCGACATTGACCGAACCCGACCACGCGCCGGGTCCGTAATTGTGGAGCATCATGTCCGCCGCCCCGACGACGCCCGGCGTCTGCCGCACGAGCGCGTAGATCTTCGCCGCGAGTTCCTTCTCGCCCGGACGGCCGATGAGCTCGGACACAGTCTTGAGTCCGACCTCCACGCCGGCCTTGATGATGACGAGCGACATCACGATGCCCGCATAGGCGTCGATGGAGATGCCGGTCAGCAGGAACAGGACGGCTGTTGCGATCGTCACGACGGACACGTACGAGTCGCCGCGGCACTCGAGCCCGACGCCGACAAGTGCCTCGGACGAGGCTGCCTTTCCGCGGGCGATCGTGTAGAGCGCGAGCGCGAACTTGACGACGGCCGAGACGGCGACGACGCCGAGCGAGACATACGAGATCGCAAGCGGCTCGGGGTTGAAGACGAGCTTCACCGCCTCGGACAGCATCTGGAAGCCGGAGACGAGGATGATCGCGGCGATGACGAGTCCCGTCAGGTACTCGATGCGGCCGTAGCCGAACGGATGCTTCGCGTCGGGATGGCGTCCCGCGAGCTTCGTCCCGACCAGCGTCAGGACCGATGTGAGCGCATCCGCCGCATTGTTGACGCCCTCCGAGAGGATGGCGATGGACGAGGCGAGCAGACCCGCGACGATCTTGACGGCGGCAATCGCGACGTTGACGACAACGCCCACGACGGACGTCCGAATGATGACCTTGTTGCGTTCCTTCTGAGTCATGGCGAGAATTATACCATTTCTCGCCTGCCTGGGCGCGTCACTTGAGCGCCATTCGGTAACGGAGGATCGTACCCGACGCCTTGTCCACCTCATCTGCCGAGAACTTGAGCTTGAGCGAATTGCCCTCGAAGTGTCCGTGCTCCTTCACCTCCGTACCGAGTCCGAAATAGACAAAGCCGTCCAGATACTCCATCGACCGTGCGAAGGTCGGGGCCTCGAAGCTGAAGAGCTCCGTAAAGGATTTTCCGTCCGAAGTCGCCGAGACGTGATTCACGAACTTTGCCTTCTTGCCGTCCGGCGTCGACCAGAGGAGA
This sequence comes from uncultured Verrucomicrobiota bacterium, assembly GCA_945613785.1. Lineage (GTDB taxonomy): Bacteria > Verrucomicrobiota > Kiritimatiellia > RFP12 > UBA1067 > UBA1067. Next base: position 2,582 of record CALZAJ010000068.1, read on the forward strand.
TAGACCTTCGATCCGACCGCCATCGTGTACCAGGGCTGGGCGCCAGCCGGCAGCTTGATGCGCTTGGCCTTGAAGCACTTCGGTCCGTCGACGGCGACATACGCGCCAAGCGGCTGGATCTGATGGTCGTTATGGACGATGCCGCCGATGTAGACGAGCTTGTCCTTGATCGCGCTCGGACGGATCGCCTTCAGCGCCTCCTTGGCGAACTCGGGCGTCTCAGGGAAGACGTCGTCAGGCTTCGCACCCGGAACGAACTCGAAGTCCTTGCCCGCGACCTTCTTGGCCAGCGAGACATGCGCGGGACGCTTATACTTGATCGTCTTGCCTTTCTTGTCCGTGAACGAGCCTTCGCCCTCGCCCTGTGCATCGGCAATCGCGTAGACACTCTTCGGGAAGCGGAAGAACGAATAGTAGCGGGGACCGCGCTTGTTCGTGAAGGTCTTGCCGCGGTCGGACGACTCATAGGTGCCATAGCCGCACGCGAGAAGCTTTCCGTCGAACTCCTCCATGTCATAGCAATGGACGCCGTCGGGGAGCGTCCGGACCTTCTCCCATTTCGCGTCCTTGCCTTTCGCGCGGCGATAGAAATTGCCGAGCTTCCAGTCCTCCTTCGGATCGTGTCCCGGAATGTAGAGGCAGCCGTCCGAGAACTCGTGGAAGATGTCGAGCTGTTCGTCCGGCGCATTCCACTCCTGGCGAACTTCTTGGTCTTGGGATCGAAGGAGAAGATCGGCACAGGGCCGGCATTTGAGGCAGGACCGCCGTTCGAGCTGTTGCCGGCGCCGATGTAGAGGCGTCCGTCGAACGCCTTCAGCGCCCACACGTTCCGCGCATACGCGCCGGATCCGCCATACGCCTTGTCCTGAAACCGTTGCGCAAGCGGAATGCCGAGGTTCTCCATCTTCGCCGTCACGTCTTTCGCCGGCGCGGCAAAGCCGTTCATCCCCGCCAGCGCCAACGCACCGGCCAGCAAACTAACCCGAAACAAGCTCTTTTCATTCATGCCGCTATTGTACCGCAACAAAGACAGAACGAACAATACACGAAGGGGTAGATGAGAGCTTTTTCGCGTCCTTCTGCGCCTGCTTCGTACTGCAATCTCCACGGACTCTGGGTCAGCTGAGACCGGCGATGCGCTGGGCGAGGAGCGGAAGGCCCGGATCGCGCGCGCCGCAAGTGGCGAAGCAGGCGTAGTCCGCGCGGCGCGCCGTGATCCAGTCGAACGCTTCATCGAGGTCGGCGACGAGATCACACTTGCCCGGCAGCAGCTTCGCCGCGAGCGCGTCGGAATTGACCGAGCGGTCCGTCGTGCCGCCCGCATCGTAGACGGGTAGGAGGAGGAGCTTGTCGCACGGACGGATCGTCTCGTTGAACATCGTCGCGAGCGCGTCCATCATCTTGCGCAGGGGCGCGTAGCCGTGGGGACGCCACACGACGCAGATTCCCTCGGGATGTGCCTCCGCGAGCGTCGTCCACATCGCGTGCAGTTTCTCCGGATTGTGCGCGTAGTCGTCGTAGACGGCGGGGACGAGGGTGGGATGGTGGGAGGCTTGGGTGTTTGGATAGATCCGCTGAAGGCGGCGTTCGACGCCGCGGAAGGACAGGAGCGCCGCGCGGGTCTTCGTCTCGTCGCATCCGAGCGCCAGCGCCATCTGGAGCGCGAGGAAGGCGTTGTTGCGGTTGTGCTTGCCAGGGACCGAGACCTCGGCTTCGCCGTAGGTCTTGCGGCCTTCGACGAGAGGACCCGGCATATCCTTCACGAAGGCATCGAAGACCTCGTCCATCTCCTCCTTCGAGTAGTGGTCGGCGGACGCGTTGGTGACGACCGCGGCGTAGGGCTTGAACGCGACGAGCGACTTGTCGCTCTCGTCGACTTCGGCGACGGCGTACTGTCCCTTGCCGAAACGGACCGCCCCGTCCCAGCCCGGGACATTCGCGCCGTTGACGCACATCGGGTCGAGTCCGCATTCGGTGAGGATGTGTCCGAGCATCGCGGTCACAGTCGACTTGCCGCAGGTGCCGACGACCGCGACGAGCTTGTAGCCGCCGAGCGTCCGGGCGAGGGCCTTGGCGCGATGGGTGACGGGGATGCCGAGTTCCTTCGCCTTGACGAGGCCCGGGTTCGTCTCCTCGATCGCCGTGGAGACGATGACCTCGTCCGTCGCCGCGTCGATGCCGCTGCCGTCATCGGGGAAGCATTTGATGCCCAGCGACTCGAGAAACGCGATGTTCTTCGTACCGAGGGTGCGGTCCGCGCCCGTGACCTCGTCACCGAGCTTGAGGAGCGCTGTCGCAAGTGCACTCATGCCGACGCCACCGATTCCGATCAGATGTCTTTTCATGGCCGTCCTCACCGCTTGCCGCCGGCGACCGTTTCCGCGATGTTCAGATAATACGAACGAATGCGCTCGTAGGCGTTGATGATGTCGAGCTCAGCGAGCACGCGGATGGACGACCCCGGATCCTCAGGTCCGACGCGTCCGAGCTGCGCCTTGCGGCATTCGCGAATGAACTCATGGATGTTCTTCGACTCGTTCAGCACTTCCTCGATGTTAATCACGGGACGGGGCGAACGGATCCACGGCGTGACCTTCTCGGCAAAGGCATAGACACGATCGTGGACGGACAGGAGCACCTGGCGAGAGACGTCGGAAACCTGTTGGTTCTGCTTGCGGAGACGCTTGACGGCCTTCAGTACGGCCGCGGTCTCGTCGGACACGGATTCGAGTTCGTCGGTAAAGCGCAAAAGCCGCTGGGCGCGCGCGGCGACGTCGGCCGGCAGACGCTTCGACATGATGCTGCCGAGAAACTCCGTGACCTCCTTCTGCACCGTATCGAGGATGTCCTCGCGATGCGTGATGTGCGACTCGATCTCCTTGTCCTCTTCGCAGGACAGGACCTGTCGGGCGCAACGGAGCAGATCGAGATCGCTCTCCTTCATGAAGCGGACCTCCTCCAGCGCCTGATCACAGGCGATGACCGGCGACACGGCCGTGCCGATCTTGAGGCTCGAGAGGTGCGGCTTCTCGTTCTCGGGCTGCTTGATGATCTTCTCGATGAGACGTGTGAACGGCTTGATGAGCGGGAAGAAGAGGATGCCGCGGCAGATGGCAAAGATCGTGTCGGTGACCGCGATCGGCGCCATCATGTGAGTGAAGGCCTGGACCTCCTTGCCGCTGACTTTCACCGTCTCGGCGACATCGTAGTTCGTGAACAACCACGGACCGACCTTGATAAAGAAGACATAGAAGAGCGGGATGAGGACGATCGAGCCGATGAGGTTCGAAAGCGAATGCGAGAGCGCCGTGCGCTTCGCGTCGGCGGTTCCGCCGATGGCGGCGATCCAGCCGGTCGCCGTCGTGCCGACGTTTGCGCCGAAGAGGACGGCGATGGCGACTTCATAGGTGATGAGCCCCTGCTGTGCGAGCGCCATCGCAATGGCAATCGTCGCAGCCGAGCTCTGGATGACGGCGGTGAGGAGCATCGCACAGATTGCGATCTTGACGACGCCGAAGAAGCTGTCCGTCGACATCGAGGTGAAGATGTTCGCGAGATCCGGATTGGACTTGATCGGCGCCACGCCCTTGGACATGAAGTAGAGTCCGAGGAAGACGAGGCCGAGACCGATCAGCGTCAGGCCAAGGTTATGGACACGCTCGCCGCGGAGGAAGAAGTAGAGCGTGCCGCCCAACGCCAGGCCGACGAAGCCGAGCATCTGCGGATCCGGCGCGTAGGCGATGATCCAGACGGTCGCCGTCGTGCCGATGTTCGCGCCGATCAAGACCGAGAACGCCTGCGGGAGCGTCATCAGGGCCGTCGAGACGAAACCAACCAGCATGACCGTGATGATCGAAGAGGACTGCACGAGGATCGTCGAGAAGATGCCGGTGCCGACTCCCACAATGCGGTGACTCGTCGCAAGGGACATGAACTTGCGGAGTCCGCCGCCTGCCGTGGCCTGTAGGCCTTCGGAGAGGTGTTTCATGCCCAGTAGAAAGACCCCCAGACCGCCAAGGACGGTCATCAGGATCGTCAGGATCATCTTCATCGTTCCGGAATCTTCCATAAGATTACTTCCTCTGTCTTATTCGGCCGAGAACTCGACGTTCTTCCAGGCACCCTTCGCTGGCGTCACGACGACGGACTCAACCTCGGAATCGGTCTTCAGCGTGAACGCTTTGGAGACACCGTCTTCAGGAACGAGACGAACAAGCGCCGCTTGAACAGCGACGCCGATCAAAAGGATTCCGAAAGATAGGAGGGGCTTCTTCATGTGCAACACCCAATCATCATGAGAGCAAGACCGTCAAGGGCGAGAATGGCTCCACAAAGTCGCGCAGACCAATCCTTACGCAAGATGTAACCCAGCGCCGTTTCGAGGCGCCAAGGATAGAACATGCCGTACATGCCGATGATCGCTGCGAGATAGGCAGTGACGACAAACACATGAATCGTTGAAAAACCGGTCGTTGGAAGATGATGACGCGTCGTCCGGAAGAGGGCGGCGGGGAAAAGCATCAGAATGCCGGTCAAGGCGCGAACCGAAAGGTTCTTAGGCATCCAGATGTATGTGAGATAGATCAAAACAGGCGTCAGAGCCCAGAAATGATCGAACGCAAACGCAAGAGCCGACAGAATCCATCGAATGGGAGGGAAACCGCTGCCATTGGCGAATTCGGCGAAGATATTAGCGCCGAAGTTGAGGATTTCGTAGGTCGTCCAAATCCAGGCAACGGTCGTCAAGACAAGAGCCGCAAGGCGTGAAGTCTCGAAACGAGAAATAAGAACCGAAGATTTCGAAGGGGAAACAATCATCGCCCCGCCGAAAGCGAGGATCGGAAGACCGAGCAAAAAACCCCAGAACGTGATCATTTGAAGAGTTGGAGGTGGGAAGCGGAGTTGAACCGCTGTAAGCGGATTTGCAGTCCGCGACCTAACCGCTCGGCCATCCCACCATAGGATGTGTTAACGGACGCATATTATATCATAAACGTCATTAACTCTTCAACACACATTGGCGTCCACCGTCGTCAGCCTTTCGGCCGGTAGAGTGGTCGGACCGACGAGATTTGAACTCGTGACCTTTTGCACCCCAAGCAAACGCGCTACCAGGCTGCGCTACGGTCCGACACGGGCGCGATTAGGCGCTGAGGTCCCAGATTTGTTGATTGGTAGCGGGGGCTGGATTTGAACCAACGACCTTCAGGTTATGAGCCTGACGAGCTACCAGGCTGCTCCACCCCGCAATCTGGTTAGTTTCCGAATTTTGATTCTCATTTGGCGGGGCTGACGGGAGTCGAACCCATAACCCTCAGATTCGTAGTCTGATGCTCTATCCAGTTGAGCTACAGCCCCAAATGAAAGCCGGCAGCGTCCTACTCTCGCACGGGCGAGTCCCGCACTACCCTCGGCGAT
>CALZAJ010000069.1 GCA_945613785.1 uncultured Verrucomicrobiota bacterium
GGGAATGAACGAATTTCGTGGTCCCCGCTCTCTCTTCAGAGGGGGTTACCGAGGGGGCGGGGTCTGTCCCCACGGTTTCTGGGGCAACGTCCCAGCTCCCCTCTGCTCCTGAGCTCCTCTGCGTTACCGCGCAGCGGCCTTCCCGTCAGTTCAGGAGTTAGGCCACGCCGAAGCCAAGCGGACGCGAGATCAGATCTTCCAGCCGCCGATGCCGAGGTTACGGCAAATCTCGGAGATGAGGATGGCCAACACGAAAGCCGGGGCGATGTAACGGACAAGGAAGGAGTAGATCGTCTTCGCCTTGAAGAGATGACCCTCCGCCTCGCACTCCTCAATCACCGCCTTCGGCTTCAGCACCCAGCCGATGAAGATGCAGGTGAGCACCGCGACGATCGGCATCAGAATGCAGCTCGTGGTGAAATCGAAGAAATCGAGGAACTGCATGTCGAAGAGTTTGATGTCCCCCCATGCGCCATAGCCGAGGGCCGAGAAGACCGCCAGGAAACAGATGAGTGCGCCCGTGAAGAACGTCGCCGCCTTGCGCTCGATCTTCAGGAGGTCGCAGAACGAGGCCACACAGGCCTCATAGAGCGAAATCGCCGAAGTTGCCGCCGCGAAGATCACGAGGGCGAAGAACGCGAGACCGAGCCACGTTCCGCCCGTGCCGAGCATCGCGAACACCTTGGGAAGCGTCACGAACATGAGGCCAGGACCCGCGCTCATCGCCTCCTTGACCGGGGTTCCCGTCTTGATTGCGAACATGTAGACGACGGGAATGATCATGAGACCGGCGATAAGGGCTATGACCGTATCGAAGACCTCAATGCGTCGGACGCAGCGTTCGATCGGGTCGGACTTCTTCATGTAGGAGCCGTAGGTCACCATGATTCCCATCGCAAGGGATAGGGAATAGAACATCTGTCCCATGGCACCCAGAATCGTCTTGCCGAGGACGGCGACAGAGAAACTTCCGTCTGCGCCCTTCAGGCAGTCCAGGTTAGGAAGCAGATAGTACTTGATGCCCTCGCCCGAACCCGGAAGGCAGACGACATAGATCGAGATTGCGACGGCGAGCACGAACAGGATCGGCATCAGCACGAGATTGGACTTCTCAATGCCGTTCTTGACGCCCAGCACGATCACCGTGGCACAGCCCAAGATGAAGATGATGCCGTAGCCGAACGGCGCGAAGTTCGAAGAGATGAAGCCCGTGAAGAACGCCCCCGAGTCCGCCGCCCCCGGCCCCATCAGCTCCGCGCCCGTGAAGGCCATCTGGGCATAGGCGACGAAATACTTCAGCACCCAGCCGCCGATGACGCAATAATAAGGAACGATCAGAATCGGGATCAGCGTCGCGATGAGACCCACAACGCCCCATCCTCGATGAAGTCTGGAGTAGGCCGTGAGCTGACTCTGCTGGGTCTTGCGGCCAATGGCGATTTCCGTCAGCATCAGCGCAAAGCCCAGCGTCACTACGAGGACGAGATAGACGACGAGGAAGGTCCCCCCGCCGTACTGGGCCGCCAGATAAGGGAAACGCCAGAGGTTTCCAAGTCCAATCGCCGACGCGGCCGCCGCCAGAATGAACGCGATCTGTCCCGACCAGCTTGCCCTGCTGCCATTCTTCATCGTCAAACTCCCTTGCTCACCACGCTCTTAGAAATCGTACCACGCGCTGAACTGGATGCGGTCATCGTCACGGTTACCGACATCCGAGTACTTCGTGTTCAGACGGGCATATTCAAGGCCAACCCGGAAGTTGTGCAGAATCTTGAAGATCGCATTCACGTAGGCGCGGTCATTGTAGAGGAGACCACCGGCGTGTTCGGCCTCGCTGTCCGTCGGATCGTCAAAGCCATAGCCGCCGGCGATCGTCAGGCGGTCGTTGAACGCATACGAGAGATCGACGAAACCGCCGATCGTGCTGACCTCGCGCCCCTTCTTGCCCATCTCACGGTAAGCGACGCGCTGGCCGATGCCACCCTGAATGCCGCCGAGGTTGTCACCAGCGAAGATCTGCCCCGTCAAGGTGAACTTGTCAAGGAACGGGACCGACGCGGCGAGCATGATCATCTTGGAATCGTATTCGTCGTCGGTGCCGTTATAGACCGGATTGCCCTCGCCGTCGTCCATCATGCGGTGCGAACGGTCGCGGCCGTACATGCCGCCGATGCCGACGAGCCAACGACGGTCAGACTCCTCCCACGCGGCCTTGCGGTCATAGACAAGCGCACCCTGGACGAGCGGCCAGGCCGAGGACGAGTTGTCCTGGATGCCGTCACCATCACGGTCGCCGCCCATGCCGGGTCCGCCCTTGACGATGCCGACGCGTGCCTCAAGCGAACTGTCCTCCCACTTCCATTTCTTGGTCACGCGGATCTGAGGACTGCGACGATAGGGATAGCCGGTGTTCTCCAGCCAGGCGCCGTCAATCTCGGACGGGGCGACCATCTTCCAAAGGTGCCAGGTCTGACCGAAGAGCACGGACCAGCCAGAGTCGTGCGTCGCATCAAAGTAGAGGTGACGCCAGTGGAAGTCGTAGCTGTTCTGATCGCCACCGGCAAAGTCAAACTCGCCCTTGCCGGAAATCTTCCAGCCATTGACCTTCTCAGGTGTCTCAAAGCGCATGCCAAGAATCGAGTCCTGCATCGACAGCGTCGACGTACGACCACCGCGCTTCTTGACGACATCCGTGGTCCAGTCGCAATCCGTCGCGCGCGAGTTGTAGGCGGCCTCGAACGCCAGCCAGCCGTAGGGCGTGATCTTCAGACCCGACTCGGACAGAGGCTCGAAAATGCCCGCCAGCTTGTCCGCAAGATAGTAGGAGTAGCCCTGGGCCGTCGTGTAGACCTTGCCGGACTCGCTCACCTTCGTGCCCTCTTCGGCCACTCTCGCAGGCGCCGAGGCATCGTCCGCCTTCGGCGACGCAGCCGGTTTCACCACCTTGCCCTCGAGTTCAGCGATTTTCTGCGCCTGAGCCTTGTTCTCGGCTTCAAGTTTCGTAATGCGCTCAATGAGCGCCTTCAAATCCGCCTGCGTAACTGCGGCATCAGCTTCTGCGCCAATGGCTGACAAACATGAAAAAGCAACCGCGGTCACACACATTAGATACTTCATTGCATTTTACCTTTCGAAGCGCAAATTTTACACTTTCCGCGACAAAAGGGCAAGTCGAAATGTAATTTTTGCTCGGACGGCATCTCGGTCAGCCGTGAGCGACAACGCGAGGACGTTGTTTCAGTTGTTCATCAACAACATCACTTCAGCTGATTCAGAAGCCCCAATGCGGCCTTGGATTCAGCCTCCTGCTTGCTGTGACCGACACCCTGCGCAGATCCAAGGCCGACAACCGACACCTCGACCTTAAAAGTCGGATTGTTGGAAGTCCCGGAAGTCTCCAAAAGCCGATACTGGGGCGCGGGACGCCCCTCATGTGCCTGGGCAAAATGCTGGAGTTCCGTCTTCGGATCGGCCAGGGCGTCATCCTGCTCGCTGTTGGCATAGAGGTCCATCGCCTCGTAAACCGCCAACGCCGCCTCCATGCCGCCGTCCAGATAGGCCGCCCCGACGACGGCTTCCATCGCATCGGCGACCGTCTTGGAGTTCTTCGGCAGCGGAGGACATCCCTTGCCGACCTTCAGCAGCGAGACGAAGTCCAAACGCTCCGCGGCCGCACAGAGGGCGACCGTGGAGACCATGCGCGAACGACGGACCGTCAACTCGCCTTCCTTGCAGTCCTGCAGACGCGCAAAGACCTCATTGGTCGAGAGGAGTTCGAGGACGGCGTCGCCCAGGAACTCCAAACGCTGATTATCCTCCTTCACGCCAGGCAAGTTGCGGCAGGAAGGCGTCGTCAGGGCCCGATCCAAAAGGGTCGGGTCCTGAAACGCATAGCCAAAGATCGAATCCGTCATTTCGACGGTATTATATCATCTTTCTCCGTCTCCGCGGACGCGTCGGACTTCTCTTCGGCTTCCGGCTGCGGCAGCAGCGACTTAACCGCGTAGTCGGGTACGATGAAGGTCCACTTCCGTCCCTCAACCTTGAGATACCGGTCGGACCCGCCGGGGACGACGTTGCCGACCGTCACCGTACAGTTCGTATCACAGTTGATCGTCACCTTGGCGACGACGCCCGTCGTGAAGCCCAGCACCTCCTCGGACAGATCCGGCGCGGCCAGCTCCTTGAAGCAGATTCGCGGCTCATCGACAATCCGGGTCTCACACCAGGACTTGGCATCCTCGCCGAAGGCATCGAGAGTGTCCCCGACAAGGACGGTCTGTCCCTTGAACTCGGCGTAGCGTCCGAAGCCCCAGCGCTCGTGGCGGGGACCGAGCGTCAGCGACGCCAGCTCCTGACCCGTGGCATCACGGACCTTCACTGGGACCTTCTCCGCCTCCTCGACCGTCTTGCCGCGAATCACCTGACCGACCTTGAGGTCCAGAAGCTTCATCAGGTTTTCCGTAATGCGCGCGCGGTCCGCCGGATAGTCCTGGTAGGTCGCAACCGTCCAACCCGCGTCACCGGCGACGAGCTTCACCCGATCACCGATCTCAAGCGAGCCAACGGAAGCGACGTCGAAGGCCGCCACCAACTTGCTGCCGTTCAGCTGCGGCACCTTCGCCGCGCGCTTGCCACCGGCGAAATAACCCGCCGCCACGAGAACTGCGGCCACGCCGCCGAGGACGATGAGATTCTTCGTCGTCATTGATCAACCTCTCTTCCTGAGAAATCCACGGAACAGTCCGAACAACACCACGAGGGCCGGCATCAGCGCGATGTTGATGCCCTTCAAGCGGGCACCGAGCGAATCGATGTCGGCCGTGAGTTCCTTACGGACGCCCTTCAGCTCCCGACGCGTCTCGGCCTGGGCCTTGCGGAACTTCACGATCTCCTGCTGCTGCTCCCGCGACAAGAGCATGCGTTCGCTGCCGCTCTTCTGGCTCTGGAGCTCGCTGATGCGACGCTGGGCCTCGGCCAGGCGGGACTGGAGTTCCGCCTCCTTCTTCTGCCACTTCGCCATCGCCTCCGCCTCAAGACGGTCGACGACGGTGAACGGACGGTTGGAGGCGCCGCGCGTGCGGACGCCGATTAGCTCCGCACGACCCGCGAACTGCTCGATCACATTCGAGAAGAGCGCGAGGTTATCGTTCATCGGCTGCGCCATATTGCCGAACGGCGTGCGGAGCAGACGGACGCAGAAGTCGTCCGCCAGGAAGTCGGAGTCGGCAAACAGCATCACCGCGCTCTTGCCCGAGGCGACGGCGTTCGAAACGTCATTGGTGCCGTCCGGACCCTTCGGGAAGGCCGTCTTGAACGTGCCCGACAGACGCGCCGCGACCACACGGGCCTTGCCGTCCGGCTTGGCACTGCGCGAACCGCCGCCCATCATCATCCCCATCGCGTCCGTCTCCGCAGAGTGCTCGGACGACGTCGTGATCACCGGCGTGAAGACAAGGTCGGAATCCTTGCCGTCGAACGCAAACGCACCCGCGAACGGGAACATCACCTGCGTGAGGCGCGAGACGAGAAGATCGGACTTCTCCATGTTGTCCGCCCCGAGCGTCAGGAAGGCCGGTTCGTCATTGACCATGCCCTGTCCGTTGTTGAGCTTCGTCGCCGCCGCCAGGTCACAAGTGATCTGCTTGGGATCGAACGTCACGCCCCAGGCCTCGAACAACTTGCCCAGCGTCGAGGGCTCGTTGCCGCCACCCATCATCATCTGATTCTGCGGCTGGGACAAGAGCGTCTTGAGACTCATCGGATCGACACAGGCGATCAGCTTCCCGCCGCGGCAGACGAACTGGTCGATCGCGTACAGCGTCTTGTCCGTCAGGTTCTTCGCATGCAGGACGACGAGCGTCTTGACCGCGGGATCGATCTCTTCCACCGTTGGGGAGACCTCGCGGACGTCATAGTCCTTCGCAAGTTCGCCAAACGCGGCCCAGCCCTGCGGAGGACGACGCATCTGCATCATCCGCGGATCGGCCTTGGCCAGGACGCCTTCGACCGACGTCATCACGCCGACCACCGGACGCTCCGGCCACGCGACGCGCGTCACCAGACGGGTGATGTCGTACTCGAGCGTCGCCTCGGTCCGCGGCGTCAGCGTGCCCAGGGTCTCCTCCTTGCCTCCGCACACGGCGACCAGGCCGAAGTAAATCGGCGACCCGAAAGGATTCACGCTCTGCGGTTCGACGCCGTAACGCTGCGCCCATTCCTCGGCATCAGAGTCCGGCTTGGGATCGAACTTCTCGATCGCCAGCGCTCCGCCCGCGGCACGGTCGTATTCCTCCAGGAGGTTCTCGACCTGCGTCGCATAGGTCTTGAGCGCCATCGGCATCTCGGCCGCGCTCGAGCTCACGAAGTACTTGAGCGTCACATCCTTGTCAAGCTGGCCGAGGACCGCGCGGGATCCCTCCGAAAGCGTATAGAGACGCTCGGCCGTAAGGTCCGCACGGAGCGGCAGCTTCGCCAGCACGACGTCTGCCGCCACCGCGATGACCGCGACGAGGACGAGTCCGATCGCACCCTTCGACGCCCCGCGGCGTCCGTCCGTCACCGTCTTCGCGGCCGCGAGGAAGAACACGATGACGCCGAGATAGTAACCGACGTCCGCCAGGTCCACGACGCCGCGGCGCAACGCCTCGAAGTGCGTCAGCAGCGAGCAGCCGGCGAGTCCGTCCACCAGCCCCATCGGCACGCCCCAGGCGGCGATGGCCCCCGTCACGGGATCGAACCCGATGATCAGGAGGAGGAAGACCATCACAAGCGAGATCACGAAGCCCACCACGCTCGAGCGCGAGAGGGAGGACGCGAAGACGCCGATCGCAGAGGCCGCGCCCGCGAGAAGCAGCGAACCGAGATAGCCGCACACGACCGTACCCCAGTCAGGCGAGCCAAGGTAACCGGCCGTCAGCGCGACGGGGAAGGTCAGCGCCAGCGCGATGCCGATGAACGCCCAGGCCGCGAGGAACTTGCCGGCCAGGGCCTCCCAGACGGTCAGCGGCAGCGTGAGGAGCTGCTCGATCGTGCCATTGCGACGTTCATCCGCCCAGGTGCCCATCGTTGCCGCGGGAATGAGCAGCAGATAGACCCAGGGGTGCCAGAAGAAGAACGCCGTGAGGTCCGCCTGACGCGCCTCGTAGAAGCGGGCGACGCCGAACGTCAGGAAGCCGACCAGCGCCAGGAAGGCGGTCAGGAAGACATAGGCGACGGGCGAATCGAAGTAGGACTTGAACTCGCGCTTGAAAACAGTCAGTGCGTTTCTCATTTCGCGGACCCTCCGTTCGTGAGATTCCTGAAGACGACATCGAGCTTGCCGCTCGGATCCTTCGCCTTGAGCTCGGCGGGCGTGCCGTCCGCCTTGAGTTCGCCATCGGCGATGACGATTGCGCGCGTGCAGACCGCGTCGACTTCCTCGAGGATGTGCGTCGAGATGACAATGGCCTTCTCCGCGGACATCTCCTTGATCATCTCACGGACCGTGAACTTCTGATTCGGGTCCAGGCCGTCCGTCGGCTCGTCCATGATCAGCACCTGGGGATCGTGAATGATCGCCTGCGCGAAACAGGTGCGCTGACGGTAACCCTTCGACAGCGTCTCAATCGTCTTCTTTGCGACGGGACGGAGACGCGCCTTCTCGATCACGGCCTCGACCTTCTCCTTCGCAAGCTTGCCGTGAAAACCGCGGATCTCGGCAATGAACTTCAGGTAGTCTTCGACAACCATCGCCCGATAGCTCGGAGCCGACTCGGGCAGATAGCCGATGGCGGCCTTCGCCGCGACGGGATCGGTGGTGATGTCGTGTCCGCAGATCACCGCCGTACCGCTCGTCGGCGGCAGGAAGCCCGTGATCATGCGCATGGTCGTCGACTTGCCGGCGCCGTTCGGACCGAGG
>CALZAJ010000070.1 GCA_945613785.1 uncultured Verrucomicrobiota bacterium
CCCTCCAAGCCGTTCCGTCCGGGGCTTGTGCTTCCGTCAGACCTCAAGATCTCCGTTGCGCCCCGTACAATCCGGATTTGACAGATCCGATGGCGGGGCGCCGTCCTGACTTTTTCGGGACAACCGACAGTTTTTTTGATACTATTTAGGCATGAGAATTCCTGCTGTCGCGTTGTTGCTGCCTGCGCTCTCCGCAGCTGCTGCCAATCTCGATCCCAAGGGCCTTGGCTACGATCCGTTTGTTCCGTTTTCGCAACTGAAGTCGAGCGAGTTGTGTCCGCCCGCCGCCGGCCTTTCGGTCGCCCCGGAAGGGCATCTTCTCTGGGATGGAAGACCGCATTATTTCACGGCGACAATCTGGTACGGGGCCACGGAACTCGAATGCCAGGAGGATACGCCCGGCTATGTCGATTCGCTCAAATGGCTCTATCAGCAGATGCCGGACTACGAGGCCCTGCAACGGCTCGGACTTGACGCGGGCGGCGTCGAGGCGCCGTTGAACTGGACTCGGAAGTACGCGCCTTGGAACAAGCCACAGCGGCGCAATGACGCTGTGTTGGCGCCGTGCGTGACGAACGGACTCCCGATCTACGTCGATTACACGGCGAGCGATTGGAGCCATGGATGGATGGGGAGCCCGCGTCACAATTTGCTCGATCCGGACGATCCGGGCGATCCTCAGGACGGACATGTCACGGGCGAGAAGGGGCGTCTCCCGAAAGAGGCCTTCGCTCCGGCAGGACACCACTTCATGCCCTATTCGATCCTGAATGAAAAAGGACGCAAGATCTGGCTGAATATGTGGGTCGACGGGGCGAAAGAACTGAAGGAGCTCTTTCCCGTGAAGCCCTGGTGCTATGAGCTCTTTAACGAGCCCGCCTGCTCGGAGGAAGGACTCGTCGACAAGTCCCTGAAGCCGGTCGACCGCATCAAAGTCATCGAGGAGCGCTTTGCCTCGCTGCTCGCCGAAGGCCAGGCGGCGCTGCGTGAAATCGATCCGGATGCGCTCGCCTGTTTCCAGCCGACGACAATGCGGACGCGCGGTATCGATCTGTATCAGGCGAACGAGAAGCTCGGTGTCGTCTGTGCGCCGACGGGCGGACATGGCGGCGCGGTCGAGGCACATCTCCTGCGGGCGATGGCGGACGGCAAACCGATCGTGGATAGCGAGATGTATGTCGGCGATTCGACGAACTCGATTCGTCAGAGCTTCATGGACCAATATCAGCGTGGCTACAACGTGAGCTACATGTTCAAGTGGTCGCGCCGTCCGAGTGACTGGCGCGCGGTCCGTCAGGTTGAGGAGACCGACGGCAAGTGGAAGGGGACGAAGTTCTGGCGGATGTGGCCCGAGGAGTCCCTTAAGAAGGTCGGCAAGGTCAGCGGCTACAATTTCATGTGCCCTTACAAGGTCAGAACCGACCAGTTGCTGGGCATCCGTCTGGCCAAGCGGGACATTCTCGATGTTGAGGAGTTCTTCTCGCCGCGTGATCGCGGCGTTCCGCGCGAGGTCGCAGTCCTCTTCTCAAGTCCGACCGAGCGTCTAGCCCAGGTCTCAGGCGGCGGCAACTTCCGTCTCTTTGACGCAGCCGTCTCGGGCCTCGATTACGCGCATCTCAATCCCGACGTCATCTGCGAGCCGCAGCTGACCAACACCCTGACGCGACTGAATCGTTATAAGGTCCTGGTGATGGCCGGTGTCACCGCAACCTATCCGGGTACGTGGAAGCACGTCCTGAAGTGGGTCGCGAATGGCGGACATCTCCTGGTCTTCACCGATCGCGCGGATCGCGATGAATACGGCGGACGCAATCCCGAGGCGCCTGAGCTACAGGAAGGCACGAAGATGATCGGCAAGGGATCGATCACCTTCCGCGATGAGAAGTGCGGATCTCTCCAAATGGCCGCCGACGCCGCGCGTCTGGGTGCACTGTCAGGCGTGAAGCCTTGCTGTGAGGCGATTGACGCGCTCTCGGACATTGGGGCCGCCGCAGGCAGCCTCGAGATCACGCCGGCGAGACGCGGGAAATTAGACGCCTATCTCGTTTCTTCGCGTGCGCCGACGACGCAGATTGTCAAGTTCAAGCCTGCGCCAATCCCTGGAGCCGACAACCCCATCCTCGTCCGTCTCTCAACCGTCTTCGGCGATCAACCGGTCCCAGGCGCCGATCCTCACGTGCGTGATCTCGTTTCGCACCGTCAGCCACTCAAGGCGGACAAGGACGGCTATTACATCCTGACTCTCGGAGGATCGACACAGAGTTACGTCTATGGTGACGCCGCAGAGATTCTGAAGAAGTATCCGCGCACGGCAGACGTCGTGTGGGACAGGGGCCTCACGGCCGAGCAGGCGATGGCCGAGGGACGGGAACGTCTCGCGCGTGAGAAGGCTGAGCGCCAGGCCCGCCAACCGCTCTTCGACGTCGATCCTAATCGGCTTGTCTACGTGCGGCTACATGACTTCGCGAACGTGAAGAATCCCGACTATGAGATTCCTTGGGGCGAAACGGACTGTCGTGGCATGCGGTTCAACTTCATCCGCTATGACCAGAACAAGTTCAAGGACGTGATCCGTCTTGAAAAGTCCGTGAAGGGCATCCCCGTCGAGTCACGGGCGGCCGCAGTCTATTTTCTCCATACGTCTGCGCCCGTCTACCGCGTCCATTACGAGGACGGCACGAAGGGATTTGTCGAGGCGAAGGCCTGTCGCGAGGAAATGGGTTGGAAGGACGATGACGGGCATGCGCTCAAGGTCCTGCGTTGGGAGAATCCGAAGCCTGATGTCGCGATTGTGTCACTTGATATGGCGGCGCTCAAGGGCTCCTCGCCGATTGTCGCGGCCGTGACAGTCGAGAAGCCGGCGCCTCGGACCGTCCGTGTCGAGAAGCTCGTCTGCAAGGGCGGCGGAAAGGGCGTCCATGCGGGCGTGGTTGCGAACGGTGTCTGGACCGTGATGCTGGATGAAACGGCTGGCTGCTGGGTCTGCGCCGCTGCTGTTTTCTCGCCAGGCATCCCCTGTATGTCCGGTAGGTTCAATCGACTCTATTTCGAAATCAATCGTCTGCCGGATGCCTACGGCAATTACCATGACCATGCGACCGCACAGTTTAGGATGAGCGGCCGTTCGGCGGATGGTCAGCTGGTTTCGGGTGCGTGGCGCGTACCTATGTACATGCGCGGTGGCTTTGCCTATCGGACGGACAGTGATCCCGAGACCTGGCAGACGGTCTGGATTGCCATGGACAAGGGCTTCCTTCCCGAGAACATCAACCAGATTGTCTCCATCGGCCTGCAGTTCCAGATGATGCCCGCCGAACACTCTGGACTGGCACTCCGCAACTTCAGGTTCGAAGAAGGCGAGTGACGGGGCGCCGAAAAAACAACAAAAAAAGAGAATCCGATCGTTTGATCGGGTTCTCTTTTTTTGCTAAGAATAAATCCTTAGGCTTCGGGAAGGGTCTTCTTGAGACCCAGGCCGCGGTCGCCTTCCTTCCACTGGCCGCGCTTCTGCAGGAGATTGACGCGCTCGAAACGCTTGAGAACGTTACGCTTGGAAGTGATCTTACCGGAACCCTTAAGAGATGCGTGCTGGCTCATTTTTCTTCTTTCCTTTCAACGAGCGGCTATTATATCATTTCTCGACGGGCTTTTCAACCGCGGTTTCTGCGTTTTCTGCAGGCTTCTCAACCGGGGCTTCGGGCTCAGCCGGCGGGGGGAGGATCTTCTGGAAGTCCTCGGACGCCGTGGGCTTGGCCTCCTGAATCGCCTTGATGATGTACGTGTTGACCGCATTGCGCTCGCCGGAGCGCTTGAGGTACTCGACGAGCTTCTCGACCTCGGGCACCTCCTGAGGCTGCTCGGCCTTGATCAGGATGTGGCTCGCCTGGACCTTCTCGGGTTCGCCGGCCACGCCGTCCTTGGCTTCAACCGCGGGAATCTTCTTGGTCGTGAGGATGAGGTGGTAGCCGAAGCGGGTCTTGACCGGCTCAGAAATCTGACCGACCTCCTGCTTGAAGGAGACTTCGTCGAATTCCGGCACCATCTGACCGTGGGCGAACGCACCGAGGTCGCCGCCGCTCTGACCGGACGGACACGCTGAGTTGTTCTTCGCGAGTTCGGCGAACTTCGCGGCCTTCTCGGCGTCCGGCGTCTTGTCGAGCTCGGCCTTGAGCTCCTTGATCTTGGCGAGGGCCTCCGCGTCGCTGTTCTTGAGCGACTCGTTCTTCTTGACGATGTTGTCGATGATCTCCTTCGCCTTGGCCGTGTAGTCCGTCGTATCCGTGGCTTCTGCCTTGAGAAGCTTGTCGATCAGGACGCTGGTCTTGAAGGATTCAAGCGCACGTTCCTTGCCGAGCGGATGCTTGGCGAAGATCTCGTCGAGCGACTTGGGGGCGTCAGGACGCTGCTTGGCGACTTCCATCAGCTCGTCTCCGCGCGCCTTGAGATCTTCATCCGTGCAGGAGATGCCGAGCTTGGCGGCCTTGTCGGAAAGGACGGTGTTCACGAGGAACTCCTGGACGATCTGCTCGGCGTAGTAGGCCTTTGCCTGCTCGATCTGTTCGGCCGGGATCTGCTTTGCGCCAGAGGCGAGGATCTTGGCGATGTCAGCATCGACTTCGCCGCGCGTCAGCTTCTTGTCGCCGATCGTGAGGACGGACTCGTTCGGATCCTTGGCGGCCGCGGCTTCAACCGACTTTTCGGCCTCAGGGGCGCACTCCTTCTTATCGCAGCAGCCAGTAACAACGGCAGCGGCAACCAGCGCTGCGCCCATCATGTGAATTTTTGCCATCTTGTCTCAGTTTCCTTGTACGTTTGTAGGAACAATAGAATACACCAAAACCCCGTGTCGCGTCTAGTGCAAATTATTGGGCGGCCGGGGGCGGGAGGATCTGCTTGAAGTCGTCCGAGGCGGAGATATTCGACTCCTGCAACACGCCGAGAACGAACTTCTGGGCCGTCTGACGCTCGCCGGACCGCTTGAGGTGCTCAATGACCTTCTCGGCCGTCGGGACCTCCTGGGGCTTCTCGGACTCGGCCTTCGCCTCTTCGCAATAACCGGAGGACACCGCAGCGGCAACCAGCGCCGCGCCCATGAAATGAATCTTAGCCATCTTCTGTCTGTTTCCTTGTGTGTTTATGAAATCAGTTTGAGGACCGACCGCCTCACGTCGAGGCCGCTGTCCATATGGTATGAATAAAATACACCAATGACCCGTGCCGCGTCCAGTAGAATCTCGGGATTCCGTTCGGACACTGGGTTGCGAAGACAACGCGCCACGGCGGAACTGACGGGAATCTGGCGTTCTCCGCGCAACGTGAAGGAGCCGGATTCGGCTTCGAGCTCGGGGGAAAGTCCGGCTAGGTTGAGAACCTGGAGCTCGAACTCGAGCAGACGGGCGAGGAGGGACGTGGAACGGACGGCCTCAGCGTCCGCCAGGATGTCCAGCGAACGGGCGAGCAAGTCGAACCACGCCTCCGATTCAGGACCGCTCGGCGCGAGATCCGAGACGATGCCGCGGTAGTAGTCTGCCAGGGTGAGCGCGCGGAAGTCGGACCTCAGATTCTCCCGCAGGTTGACCGGCACACATTCGCGGAGGGCATGCAGCTCTCCCTTCGCGCGCGTGTAATAGATGATTTCGCACGTGTAGTTGAGGTCGTACTGTCCGAGAAAGGCGCTCTTCGGGCGCACCGCACCCTTGACGACGGTCGCGATGCGTCCGCTCGGCGTCAGCCACTGGGTAACATGGCTCGTCTGGGACCACGGAATAATCCTCAGACAGATTGCCTCGCTCTTAATCGTCTCCCCGGCCATAACTTCAACCCAGTCGCCCAATCCCCCAGTCTGACAATCTCATCTCCCCTTACGTGGGGTCCCCCGTCAGCACATGTTCGTGCACCTCGCGTACCAGCACCTTGACGAGGTCCTTGCGCTTGATTGTTCGTTCGGTCGCGCCGCGATAACGCGAGAGCGTCTTGGCCTTTTCGGCGCCGATCTGACACCAGACGTATTCGGAAGTCCAGCCCGCCAGGTTCTTCTCGTCTTCAATGACAATCTCGACGACCCGTCCTTTGAAGCGCTTGACGAAATGGTTTCGGCTCACGTTCGCCAAGTCAGCAATCTCATGGGCGCGGGCCGAGCGGATCGGCGAGGGAATGGCATTCGGAAGCGACGCGGCGAAGGTGTCGGGGCGTTCGGAATACGGAAAGACATGCGCGTTGGAGAAGGGCAGGCGCTTGAAGAGGGCCTTGGTGGCGAGGAAATCATTGTCCATCTCGTCTGGAAAGCCCGTCAGGATGTCGCAGCCGAGGCCGATGTCTGGCATCAGGCGGACGGCTTCGCGCACGAGGGCGTCCACGTCCTTTGCGCGATAGGGACGCCTCATGGCGGAGAGAATGCGCTCAGAGCCGCTTTGCACCGGAATGTGGAGGAATCGGCAGAGGTTCTCGTGCTCGGCGATTGCATGGACGGTGTCTAGGGCGATCGGACCGGGCTCCAGTGAACCGAGTCGGATGCGGCAGTTCGGATCGAGCTCGGCAAATGCCGACAGAAGCTCGGGCAGACGCTTCCCGCCGGAGGCGTACATCGAGAGGTTGCAGCCCGTTACGACGATCTCATGGTACCCCGCCTCGATGAATCGCTTCGCCTTGTCGAGCAGGGCGTCAAAGGGTTCTGATTTGGAGGGCCCGCGGAACTGCGGCACGATGCAGAAGGTGCAGTGTCCGTTGCATCCGTCCTGGACCTTGAGGTAGGCGCGGGCCGTGCGCTGAGGGACGTCGGACGGCGCCTGGACGCCCGGACCGCCAGCGGAGGTCGGCTTGCGTGCGACTCCCGCAAGGCCGCGAATCGTGTAGCTCTTGTTCGCGGACGGCAGACAGCCTGTGATGATGACGCGTTTGAAGGGATACTTCCGCTTGATGTGGTCGATCAGACGTTCGCAGTCCCGCTGGGCCCGCTGGGTGACCGAACAGCCGCGGACGACGATCAATTGGGCGTCTTCGTGCGAGTCGGTGAGTTCCCACCCGCGGGCGAGATACTTGGCCTCCTCCTCCAGCGCTTCCGCGCGGTTCAGCCGACAACCGAAGGTTTCGAAACAGACCTTCATCTTGGTTTACTTCATCCAGCTCTCTGGAATCGTGAAGAGCAGGATGAGGTTTGTCAGGTTGAAGAGAAAGTGATTCAGGATCGGACTCCAAATGCCGTACCAGGCGCGCGTGTGCCGATAGAGCCAGCACTGGGCCAGTCCGAAGAAGAACAGCGCAAAGAACGCGTTGTCCGGCCACGGGGCCACGACATAGTGGGCTGCCGAGAAGGCCGCCGAAGAGAGAACGGCCAGGACGGGGGAGAGATGGTTCGCGAAAAGGCGCGGAACGTGCCGCTTCTTCATTAACCAGCCGCCAACGGAAGACGGAAGCTTCCAGAGGAGTCCGCGGAAGAGCAGCTCCTCTCCGACCGGCGCGAAGACCAGGACAATGAAGAGGATCTCGGCGAACTGCCGGTTCCATCCGGCGTATTGCTTGACGACCTCGAGACTGGCCTGCTCATTGAGCGTCACGCCAAAGAGTTGGGCGACGAGACTCGTCAAAAAGCACAGGCCGATGGTCGCAAGCGCGATCACCGGCCAGGCTTTCAAAGTGAACTTCAGATTCCTCATCTACCTATTCACTATTGCCTATTCACTGATTCGCAGGACCGGCTTCCGAGCCGGTTCCGCGAATCTTGATGTGAAGCTCGCGGAGCTGCTGCTCGGTCACGTAGTTCGGCGCACCCATCAGGAGGTCCTGGGCCTTCTGGTTCATCGGGAAGGCGATGACCTCGCGGATGTTGGGCGTGT
>CALZAJ010000071.1 GCA_945613785.1 uncultured Verrucomicrobiota bacterium
GGACGGACTCCTCGCCGATGATGTCCATGTTCCACTGGTAGTGCTCGCGCTTGCGGCCCTTGGTCATGCGCTCGTAGCGGAAGCACTGCGCGATTGTCGTCCACTTGAGCGGGAACGCGAGCTCCTTCTGACGCTGCGCGACCATGCGCGCGAGGGTCGGGGTCATCTCGGCGCGCAGCGCGAGGTGACGCTCGGACTTGTCCTGAAAGTGGTAGATCTGCTCGCCGACCTCTTCGCCCGCCTTGCGCGCCAGGAGCTCATAGCTCTCGACGACGCACGCGTCATAGGGATCGAATCCCGCCGCCTCGCCGGCCGCACGGAACGCGTCAAACACCTTGTTGCGCCACACCATGTCCTCAGGATAGAAATCCCGCATGCCACGCGGCGGCTCAAAACTGATCTTTTCGCTCACTTCAAAAGCTCCTTGATGGCCGCGGCCGCCTCGACGGGCGCGACGATCTTCATCTGCGACTTGTCCTGGTCGCGGCGCTTCACTTCAACGCCGCCGTTCGCCAGGCCCTTCGCGCCCACGACGACACGGACCGGGAAACCGATGAGGTCGGCGTCCTTGAACTTGACGCCGGGACGCTCCGCGCGATCGTCGACGATCACGTCGACGCCCATCGCCTCGAGCTCCGCCTCAAGCTTGTCCGCCACCGCGGCGACTTCGGCCTGATCGGGATCGAGCAGGCTGATGCACACCTGATACGGCGCGACCGACGCGGGCCAGACGATGCCGTCCTTGTCGTGGCTCTGCTCGATGACCGCCTGCACGGTGCGGCTCACGCCGATGCCGTAGCAGCCCATGATCATCGTCGCTTCCTTGAGGTCGTCGGTCTTGTACACCGCATTGAACGCATCCGTGTACTTCGTGCCGAGCTTGAAGACGTGACCGACTTCAATGCCGCGCTTGATGACCATCGGCTTGCCGCACTTCGCGCAGATGTCGCCGTCACGGACGACGACGAGGTCGGCGAAATCGGCATCCGCAATGTTGCAGTCGCGCGCGAGGTCGACGTTCTTGAGATGGTAGTCGTCCTTGTTCGCGCCGACGATGCAGCCCTTCGCGCCCTTGAGCGCCTGGTCACAGACGATGCGGATCGAGGCATCGGCCGGCTTGACGGGTCCGACGGAACCCGCGTTCGCGCCGGAGGCCTTGAGGACCGTGTCGAAATCGGCGAGCTCGAGCTTCTTCACGTCGAGGAAGTGCTTGAGCTTGACGTCGTTGACGTCGCGGTCGCCAGGGACGCAGACCATCACGGGCTTGCCGTCGGCGTTGTAGATGAGCGACTTCACGAACGCGCTGCCCGGCACGCCCATGAACTTCGAGACCTGCTCGATCGTCTTGGCATCCGGCGTATGGACCTCTTCGTAGGCCGGACAGTCGGCGTCGTTGCGCACAGCAACCTTGCGCTCCGCCTTCTCGAGGTTCGCGGCATAGCCGCACGTCTCGCAAAACGCGATGCCGTCTTCACCCGCCTCGGCGAGAACGTGGAACTCGTGCGAGAACTTGCCGCCGATGTCGCCCGTGTCGGCTTCGACCGGATAGGCCTTGAGTCCGCAGCGCGCGAACACGCGCTTGTAGGCCTCGAACATCGCCATGTAGCTCTTGTCGGCCGCTTCCATCGTCGTGTCGAAGGAATAGGCGTCCTTCATCAGGAACTCCTTCGAGCGCATCAGGCCGAAGCGCGGACGGATCTCGTCACGGAACTTCCACTGGATCTGATAGACCGTGACGGGGAGCTGACGGTAGGAGTTGATGACGTTGCGGATCACTTCGGTGACCGTCTCCTCGGCGGTCGGCGCCATCGAATAGTCGTGCTGCGCGCGATCCTTCACGCGGAACATGCCCGGACCCATCGACTCCCAACGGCCTGACTGCTTCCAGAGCTCGGCGGGCTGAAGGATCGGCATGCAGATCTCAAGGGCGCCCGCACGGTCCATTTCCTGACGGATGATCTCCTGAACCTTCTTCAGCGAGCGCATTCCGAGCGGGAGGTAAGTATAAAGGCCGCCGGCGAGCTTCTTGACGATACCCGCGCGGACGAGCAGCTTGTGAGAGTCAATTTCGGCATCCTGCGGATTGTCACGCAGGGTCTGAATCATCGATTTGGTCCATTTCATAACTTGAAAAGTATAGCATAATTCTGACTCTTTGGGAAAAAGTGGCTCTGGGGCGCAACGCAGGGAAGCTGAGTTCGGGACGAAAGCTGGAGGATACGTCCTCCAGCTCCCCTCTGCTCTTCTGCGTTACCGCGTAGCGGCCTCTTCCGTGTCTTCAGCGGCCCTACCCGCGGAAGACACCGAAGCCGAACGGGACATCAACGCTTGCGCCCAAAGTAGCGCAGGATGTGCAGGAAGAGATTGATGAAGTCGAGATAAAGGGCCAGGGCTCCCATGATGCCGACGCGATGGAGCGTCTGCGTGTCCATCTGGGATTCCTGAGCAGCCATGGTCTTGATCTTCTGCGCATCGTACATCGTCAGGCCGACAAAGACGAGAACACCGACAAACGAGCAGATGAAGTCCAACCGCTCGCTGTGCATGAAGAGGTTCACGAGACCCGCGATAATCAAGCCCCATAGCGCCATGCCGCAGAAGGAACCGATGCTCGTCAGGTCGTTCTTGGTGAACGTTCCCCACAGGGCCAGACCCGCAAACATTCCCGAGGTGATGAAGAAGACCTTCTGAATGACGGCCAGATCATAAACGAGGAAAATGGCCGATAAGGTCAGACCGTTCAACGCCGCATAACCCAAGAAAAGCAGATAGGCGAAGAAGACAGGAATCTTGTTGAGCGCCGCGGTGAGCCCCAGGACGACCAGGACCTCCGCAATGAGCAAGAGCTTCAGGTGAGGCAAGACCGCCTCGGACAAACTGGGCGTCATCGCCGTATACCAAGCCAACACGCCCGACAGGGCAAGACCAGCCGACATCCAACCATAGACGATGCGAAACGTCCTGGCAATCAGGGTCGTGCGCGACTCTGTGCGATAGCTCGGCGTCTCGAATTCCTTCTCAAAATCAATCATGGCAGGCTCCCTTCCTTAAATTCGTCCATCATATTTTATCATATTATCGGCAATCGGCGGCAGCACTAGACCCCGTAGCAGCGGTCGGAAAGCCCGGCACGAACGAGCGCATAGCGGCGAGAGCCGTCAGGTGCGAGGATGATCGCCGCGGCATCGAGGAAGCGCGGCCAGTTCGCCTCGCAGAAATCGGTCTTCACGCCACGGCCATGCAGATAGGATGCGACATAGACGTCGTGGGACGTGTAAATGCCAAGCTGACCGGTGAAGGTCGAAAGCACATATTCCTCAAAGGCATCGCACGCCGAGGAAAGCTCATGAAAGCCCCGCTGCGTACCCTCTCGCATCCAGGCGCACATCTTGGTGAAGAATCCGCCATCTCGAAAGAGCTCCCAGATCTCAAGCTCGGAGTCGACGAAGGCGCTCCCGTTCCCGATCTTCGCGTCCTGCACAATCTCGGCGGACGCCAACCCCATGCCCTCGGCAATCCGCTCCGCCGTCATCACCGTGCGCAGGAGCGGACTCGCGCGGAACTGCACGGCTTCCGAACTCCCCGCAAGAAGTCGTCCGTACGCAACACTCATCTCCTCTCCGGCCGGCGTCAGCGGCAAGGACCCACCGAAGGTCTTGTCCTCATACCCGATCTTCGGACGCTCCGCGTGACGCACGAGCAGCAACACGCGGTTGCCCGCAGCGAGTTCGCGCCGAACGTCAGAAAGCGTCCAATCCAAGGTCACGCCCAGCTCGGCGAGCGGACGCATCACGAAGTCCCGTTCCTTCGCGCGCGGATGCGGCAGGATGAGCTCCGGCGTGTCGCGGACGAGCCCGCCGAAATCGATGAGATCGAGATCAATCGTCCGCGGACCGTTCTTCACCGTACGCACCCGCCCGAGCGCATCTTCGATCGCATGCATCCGCACGGAGAAGTCCTCGGGCGACAGACCCGTCTCGAAGACGGCGACTTGATTGAGGAACTTCATCGACGCGAATTCCGGCGGCACGTCCACGGGGTCGGTCTCAATCACCGAACTCGCGGACGCCAAACGCGTCTGCGGCAACTCCGCCAGGGACGCCAACGCCTTCTTGAGCGTCTCCGCTCGGTCGCCTTCGTTCGCGCCCAACGCGACGATCGCCCGCAGAATCGGTCCGGTCTTCTGATCTTCTGCCTTCATGCGCGTATTATATCAAAAGGCCCGCACCTCAAAATTGAGACCCACGGCCTGCAGGGCCGCGCAGGCCTCGGAATTCTCCTCCTGCGGGGCGGCTGCGGGAGGTCTCTCGTCAGGCGATGCCGTTTTGGGCGGCGATGAGGTCCGCCGCGCCGTACATCTTGCGGAGCTTCGGCTTTTCGATCTTGCCAGTGGGATTGCGCGGCACGTCCGCGAAGATGATCTTGCGCGGACGCTTATAGCGCGGCAGGTCGAGGCAGAAATCGTTGACGTCCTGTTCGGTGAGCGTCATGCCCTCCTTGACGGAGATGATCGCGGCGGCGATTTCGCCGAGGCGCGGATCCGGCAGACCGATGACGGCGACGTCCTTGATCGCGGGATTGGCGCGGAGGTAGTCTTCGATCTGGACGGGGTAGAGGTTCTCGCCGCCGGAGATGATGACGTCCTTGGCGCGGTCCACGAGATAGATGAAGCCGTCGCGGAGCTCGGCCATGTCGCCCGTGAGGAGCCAGCCGTCGGGCTTGAGGATCTCCGCTGTCGCCTCGCGATTGTGGTAGTACTCCTTCATGACACCCGGACCCTTGATCGCGAGTTCGCCGACTTCGCCCGGCTTGACCTCGTTGAAGTCGGGATCGACGATCTTCGCCTCCCAGCCGAAGCCGGGAACGCCGATCGCGCCGACGTGATCGATATTCTCGACGCCGAGGTGCACCGCACCGGGACCCGTCGACTCGGAGAGTCCGTAGTTCGTGTCATACTCGTGATGCGGGAAGATCTCCTTCCAGCGCTTGATCAGCGCCGGCGGCACGGGCTGGGCGCCGATGTGCATGAGACGCCACTGGGACAGCTTGTAGTCGTCGAGGCGAATTTCGCCGCGGTCGATCGCATCGAGGATGTCCTGGGCCCACGGAACGAGCAGCCAGACGATCGAGCACTTCTCCTCGCTCACGCAACGGATGACCCACTCGGGCTTCACACCCTTGAGGAGCACGGCCTTGCCGCCGACGAGGAAGCTGCCGAACCAGTGCATCTTCGCGCCCGTGTGATAGAGCGGCGGAATGCAGAGGAAGACATCATCCTTGGTCTGTCCGTGATGATTCTGCTCGACGCGGCAGCTGTGCAGCAGCGCCTTGTGCTGCAAGACGATCGCCTTCGGGAAGCCGGTCGTGCCGGACGAGAAATAGATCGCCGCATCGTCTTCGGGCTTGTGGTGGAACGCCGGCGACGAGGAGGACGCGTACTTCACGAGCTTCGAGTAGCTCTGCGCGAAGGTCGGACAGTCCTCGCCAACGTAAAGACGCGTCTTCACGCGCGGGATGCGGTTGGCGATCTGCTCGACGCGTCCGGTGAACTCGGGACCGAAGACGAGCACGTCCGCGTCTGCAAGCTCCAGGCAGTACTTGATCTCGTCCGCCGTGTAGCGGAAATTGAGCGGCACCGCGAGGCAGCCGGCCTTGAGCGCGCCGAAGTAGATCGGCAGCCACTCCAGGCAGTTCATCAGGAGGATCGCGACCTTGTCGCCCTTGGTGAGTCCGCGGGAGAGCAGAAAATTCGCGAAGCGGTTGGCCTTCTCCTCGAACTGCGCCCAGGTGATCTCGGTGCGGAACTTCTCAATCGGCGAACTTTCGATCAGCGAATATTCGCGCCAGGTCGTGCTGCAGGACTCAAGCTCCTGCGGATTGATCTCGACGAGGGCGATGTCATTCGGCCATTCGCAGGCGTTACGGTCGAGGATTTCAGTGATGCTGTCAAAGTTCATATGCTTACTTCTTCGCCTTTTTCGCTTCTGCGGCCTTCGCCTTCTGGGCGGCCACGTATTCCTTGGCCGCTACCGTCAGTTCGCGAATCTCCTCCTTGTATTCCTTTCCTTCCGCGGGGAAGGAGGCGGAGAAGCCCTTGATCAGCTTGAGCGCCTCGGGCGGATTGGTCTTCTTGAGGCGTTCGATGTCGGACTTGATCTCCGCCTTGGCGGCGGCGACCGCACGCAGGATCTCTGCGGCCTCCGCTCCCGCGGCCTTCTGTCCGGGATTCGCGGCCTTGGAGCCCGCCCGCTTCACCTCGTCCTCGA
The DNA here is from genome assembly GCA_945613785.1 of uncultured Verrucomicrobiota bacterium. Taxonomy (GTDB): domain Bacteria; phylum Verrucomicrobiota; class Kiritimatiellia; order RFP12; family UBA1067; genus UBA1067. The sequence goes on from CALZAJ010000071.1 coordinate 6,267, forward strand.
GTCGCTTGACGATGCTTGCGGCCGGCTTGCCGAGCACGAGCTGCTTCTCAAGAGCCTTGTGGGGGCTCTTCTTGCCGAAGACCATGTCTCCGGTCAGGGACGGAAGCTGTCCGATGGATATGAACGCATTCTGCGCGGCCTCGATGGCCTCGCGGTCGCTGCGACCCGCGTAGACGACGCGGCCGCGGTGGTTGACGACATAGATGAACGGGATGCCGCCACCGTTGGACGGTTCGCCGCCCGCGAGACCCACATTGTCGTAAATCGGATAGGTGAGTCCGTTCGCCTTGACGAGCGCCGCGACCGCCTCGGGCGCGCGACCCTGGCGATGGGAGCCGATCAGCACGAACTCCTTGGACTTGAAGGCCGTCCAGTACTTCTGCATCTGCGGCAAGAGCCGCTTGCAGGGTCCGCAGTTCACGCCCCACTCGTCGATCATCACGACCTTGCCCGCCAGGTCCTCTTCGGTCAGTTTCGGACCCGAATAGTGGTTCTCATCCGTCAGGCCCCTCCACATGTCTGCCTTCAGGGAAAGCACCGACGCGAACACAGTCGCCGCCAGAATCAGCTTCTTCATCTTGGGGTGTCCTCTTCGTTTATTGCTTGATCAGAGTGGCCTCGGACCATTTGATGTCCGCCAGGGCGTTCTTCGCCTCCTGGGCAATGTTGGGATTCTTGCTCTGCTTGAGCTCGGCGTACTTCTCGATCGCCTTCTCCAACATTTCCGGCGTGATCCGCTGCGCCGTCTTGGTCGTACGGTCACGGTCCTTCACGAGACGCGAAAGCTCGACGAGCTTCGCCAGCTTCTTGATCTCGTTATCCTCGGACATGCGTTCCCAGTCTGCCGTATACTTCGCCGCCTCGCGCGGGAAGCGTTCGCGGAACTCCTTTAGACGCAGGAAGGCGCGACCCGGCAGCATCTCGATCTCATAATCGAGGAGGAACTGATACTGCTTGGCGCCCGGCGGCGTCGACGTCGCCATCAACGCACTGCCGACCACACCCTGCGAGGCGCGATCGTCCTTGCCGACGTACAGTTTGCGCTTGCACGTCGCATCGACAATCGTAATCGTCGGTTCGGTCTTCTCCCAGGCCGCCTGCATGATTGCAAGTTCCTGCTCGTTCGCGTCAGGCTTGATGAGCCGGACATCGTTGTAGACTGGATAGGTCACGCCCAACTTCTTGAGCGTCTCCTCGACCTTTTCCTTCGACGAGCTGCCATGATGGCTGCCAAGGACCACGAAGGGCTTCGTCTTGTAAGTCGCCCAGATCGACTGCAACTGCTTGATGGCCGCTGCCTGCGACATGGAACCATAGTCACGACGGTCGAGCAACACGACCTTGCCACGCAGATAACCTGCAGACATCATACGACCGCCAAGCTTCGCCTCGGGCTTGATGTTCTCCCATTCGTAGGCGGCAGAAGCCACTGTCGTGGCCGCCACGAGGGCAACCGTCAAAATAGTCTTTCTACACATAGTGTTATTTATTTTATCATAAAATACGATTGTAAGTAATGGGTTAGTCGGTTGCGCGGCTCGTTCCTCGCCGCGAACCGAC
>CALZAJ010000072.1 GCA_945613785.1 uncultured Verrucomicrobiota bacterium
CCGCATCGGCAATGGTCTTCAACTCAAGTCGAAGACGACGCTCCTCTGGTTCGCCACCCGGCGTGTGCTCCGTCGGAGCCTGGTTGACGGACGACTTGAAGTGCACGTTGCCATAACCGCCGGCACCGCCCTTCGCAACGATGACACGCTGCCCCGGCTCCGTAATGTCGGCGACCAACAGACCCGTCTCGACATCATAGACTTCGGTGCCGCGCGGCACTGGAACCACGAGGTCCTTGCCGCGCTTGCCGTACATCTTCTGAGACTGCCCCGGGCCACCGTCCTGCGCGTAGCACTTCGGATCATAATAGAGCGAAAGCAGCGAATTGATGTGATCGGACGCCGCGAAGATGACATCGCCGCCACGGCCGCCGTCACCTCCATCTGGACCTCCGAATTCGACGAGCGCCTCACGACGCATGGACATGGAACCATCGCCGCCGCGTCCGGACCGGACCAGCACCTCGACCTGATCAATAAACGTTTTCGCCTTCATGATCGAATATTATAGCAAATTATCAGGCACGGACCAGCCAGCCCGTCGTCCATTCGCCGATCGTCTTGTTGGAAACCTCACGGAATCCACGCGCCTCGAAGGCCGCCCGGACTTCGGGATAGAGTTCGACGAGAATGCCCGAGACAATGAGCGTCTTTTTCGCATAGTCCGCAATCTCGTCCGCAAACGCCATGAGGAGCGGACCCAGAATGTTCGCCACCACGACATCCGCCGGTTGAAACGGCGCAGCCGCAGGATCGTTCTGCTTGCCCTGCAACGCCAGATCGGGATAAATGCCCTTCGCCGCTTCAATCGACTCGTCCAACGTCACCGCACCCTTGCCAAGCGCGAACACGCGGTAGTCGACCGATACGCCGTTGATCACGGCATTTTCCCTCGACGCCTGCACGGCCTCCTCATCAATGTCAAAACCCGCAACCGGCGCAAAGCCGAACTTCGCTGCGGCAATCGACAGAATGCCCGAACCGCAACCCATATCGAGAAACGACCCGCGCCCGCCAACCGTCGTTTGCCGAATGTCCGCGGAGATTTCGTCGATGTACTGGAGACACGCCTTCGTGGTCTCGTGCTTTCCCGTGCCAAACGCCATACCCGGATCGAGCGTGAGGACAATCTCCCCTTCCTTCGCCTCCGGCATAGGCTCCCACGGCGGATGCGTGTAGATGCGCGTCGAGACATGCTCCGTCTTGAAATGGCGGCGATAAGACAGCTTCCAGTCCTCGTCGGGAATCTGCGCATACTCCAGCACCGCATTCGAACCGACGATCTCCAATGCCGAACCGAGACAACGCTTCGCCTCCTCGATCAGATCGTCCTCGACGAAATAGATCTGGACCTGCGTCAGCTTCTCTTCAATATCCTGGTATGAAGACAAAATGAAATCCCCTCCATCGAAAACCTCGAAGAGGGGATTCACGTATTTCTCTTCAACCAAGCAGAAAACCTTGTTCATGCCGGGTCTCCAAGTGACGCCCTTAGGGGCGCAAGATTACTTCGCCGCCTTGGCGACGAGCTTCTTGACGACCGTCGGACGCTGAACGAGAACGCGAACGTCCTCATCGCCCATCGCGGCAACCGTCTCGGCGCTCATACCAAACTTCACGAGACGCGCGCGCTGGGCCTTGCTCTTGCGAGCCTTGCCAGCAGGCGTCTTGCACGGACGAACGTGGGATTCCTTACGGAGTGTACGACCTGTACCCATGATTACCTTCTTTCTCGAGGATTAGGCCTCGACGATGGTGACGACCTTGCCGTCCTTGATGAATTTCACCTTGCCGTCCTTGAGGGCGAAGAGGGTGAAGTCACGACCCTGACCAACGTTCTTGCCGGGGTGGATCTTCGTGCCGCGCTGGCGGACGATGATCGAGCCCGTCGTCAGGAACTGACCGTCATAGGCCTTGACGCCGAGGTACTGCGGATTGGAATCGCGACCGTTACGAGCAGATGCAGAAGTAGCCATTTCGAATTACCTCCTTACGCAATCGCCTTGACGGTGGCAACGGTGAGCGACTGGCGGTGGCCAACCGTACGACGGTCACCCTTCCTGCGCTTCGCCTTGAAGTTGATCACCTTGGGACCACGCTTGTGACCATCGATCGTGAGCGTGACCGAAGCGCCTTCGACGTAGGGGGCGCCAACCTTGAGGGTCGTACCGTCGCTGACGGCGAGAACCGTCGTGAGCGTGGTGTCCTGACCCGCCTCGACCGAGAGCTTTTCAATCTCGATCTTGTCACCGACCTTGACAAGCGTCTGCTTGCCGCCGGTTTCGAGAACAGCATATGCTTCCATTGTTATTTTTCCTTTTCTTCCGCTTTCCTTGTGGAAATGAAGTCTCCACGAAAAGCTGGAGCGAATAGTATACTAAAAAACCGCCCTGAGAGTCAATAGGGGCGCAAACGCCCCCCTTTCACATCCGGCGAGACGTGACTTCAATCACATTCACCTGGTTGCGAAGCTGCAGGATGACCTGCTCAATGACCTTGTCGGTCGCCAGGACATCGATGCGCATGCGCGAGACCGTGCCGTCCTCCGTCGGGCCGACGTTCAAGGTCTGGATGTTATAGCCGCGGCCGGAGATGAGGCCGACGATACGGGCGAGCACGCCCGGCTTGTTCTCCACGTAGCAGTTGAGACGATGAATCGTTTCGTTCATTTCAAGACCTCCCTGTCCGTAGCGATCAGCCGAACACCATTTCCGTGACGGACTTGCCGCCCGGAATCATCGGATACACGTTCGCGCGAGGCTCGACGATGACTTCGACGAGACTCGTCTTGCGCGAAGCGACCGCCTTCTTGATCGTCGCCTCCAGCTTCGCGGGATCGATGACGCGATAGGCCTTCGCCCCGTGCGCCTCGGCCAGCTTGGTGAAGTCCGGCAAATAGCCATAATCGAGATCGTCCTCGAGGCGCTCGTTCTTGCAGCGGCCCTTCGGGGAGAGGATCGAACCGGCGTAGCGCTTCGAGTAGAAGAGCTCCTGCCACTGGCGGACCATGCCGAGGCACTCGTTGTTGATGACGACGAACGTCACCGGCAGCTTGTGCTCGACCGCCACCACGACTTCCTCGAAGGTCATCTGCGCGCCGCCGTCGCCGCACACGGCCACCACGGACGCCTCCGGACGCGCAAAGGCCGCGCCGATCGCCGCCGGGATGCCGAAGCCCATCGTGCCCATGCCGCCCGAGCTCAGGAAGTGGCGCGGACGGTTGTGACGGAAGTACTGCGCCGCCCACATCTGGTGCTGGCCGACGTCCGTCACCAGGATCGCCTCGCCCTTCGTCGCCTTGTCGATCGCCTCGATGACGGACTGGGGCATGATGACTTCCTTGTGCAGCGGCTTGTAGGTCATCGGCTTCAGACGCTTCCACTCCGCGATATGGTGCAGCCACTCCGTGTGGTCGGACTGCTTGATGCGGGACAGCACCGTCGTCAGCACGTCCTTCACGTCCGCCACAATGCCGAGGTCGGCGTGGACGTTCTTGTTGATCGACGCGGGATCGCAGTCCACGTGGACGAGCTTCGCCCTCTTCGCATACTCGGAGATCTTCGCCGTCACGCGATCGGAGAAACGTACGCCCAGCGCAATGATCAGGTCAGACTCGTGTATCGCCCAGTTCGACGCGGCACTGCCGTGCATGCCCGAAAGGCCCAGTGCCAGTTCGTCATGCTCGTCAAAGGAGCCGAGGCCCATGAGCGTCGTCGCCACGGGAATGTGCGCACGATGCGCGAGCGCCGCGAGATCCTTCGCCGCGCCAGCCGCAATCACGCCACCGCCGGCATAGAGCACCGGACGCTTCGCCTCGTTGATCAGCTTCGCGAGACGGTTGATCTGCGCCGTCGTCGCCGTGGACTCTGGATGATACGCCCGAAGCGAGACGCGCTCGGGATACTGAGCAGACGTCAACGCCTGCTGGCAGTTCTTCGGGATGTCGATCACGACCGGACCCGGCTTGCCGTGCGTCGCAATGTAAAAGGCCTCGGCCACCGTCTCCGGAATCTCATCGGCGGACTTCACGAGGAAACAGTGCTTGGAAACCCCACGGGCAATGCCCGTCGTGTCGGCCTCCTGGAAGGCATCCGTACCAATGAGGGACAACGGCACCTGACCGGTGATGACGACCATCGGGATACCGTCCACATTCGCCGTCGCCAGACCCGTAATGGTATTGGTCGCGCCAGGACCAGACGTCACAAGACAGACGCCCGGCTTGCCCGTTGCACGCGCATAACCATCGGCCATGTGCGCCGAACCCTGCTCGTGACGCCCAAGTACGAACTGGAACTTGGCCTCCGGGAGGCAGTTGAAAATGTCTAGAACCGTGCCGCCTGGATAGCCGAAAAGCACCTCCGTGCCCGCCTTCTCCAGCGATTCCACCAGCGCCTTCGCGCCCGTTCTCTTCTCATTCTTGTTCATAAGCGCGATATTATATCACAAATCGCTTAATAAATGAACAGCATCTCCCGATACTTTGGAAGCGGCCATTTCCGGTCGTCCACCAGCGACTCAAGGCGATCAACCGTCTTGCGAAGGTCTCCCATCGTCGCCAAGATGCCCTGCGTCTCACCCTTCTGGATCGCCTTCTCAATCTTCTCGCACTTGACGTGGAGATCATCGAGCCCGGCTCCGAGCTTGAGCGACAGCGCGGTCAGACCCTTCACGCCGACCTTGAGGCCGTCCTTCTTGGCCTGTCCGATCGCCGTTGCCAGACGGCTGAACTCGTCCGCCACCACCGGACGAATCATCGCCCGCGCGATTTCCAGCGCCACCTTGCCTTCGATCAGCACACGACTTTCGTAATCCTCCGCGGCAATTTCGCGGCGGCTGGCCATCTCCGTCTCGGAAAGGACGCCGTACTTGGCGAACAACGCGCGGTTGGAGGGATCCTCGAGCGGCGCAATCGCCGAAGGCGTGTCCTTGAGATTGGGCAGTCCGCGCTTCGCGGCCTCCTTCGGCCACGCCTCGCCATAGCCGTCACCCGAGAAGAGGATGCGGTTGTGCTTCTTGATCAGACGCTGCAGGAGCTTCTGCAACTCCTCGTTGAAATCTCCGCCGACCGCCTCGAGCTTGTCGCAGATCGCATCCAGCGACTCCGCCACAATCGTGTTGAGCACCATCTGACTCGCCGCACAATTCTGCGAGGAGCCAGGCGCACGGAACTCGAACTTGTTGCAGGTGAAGGCAAACGGCGAGGTGCGGTTGCGGTCCGTCGAATCCTTCGGCAACGGCGGCATCGTATCGACGCCGAACTTGAACGCCATCCCCTTCTTTCCGCCGGGGGCGACGGGATTTCTCGGACGGCCCGTCTCAATTTCCTTCATCACAGACGACAGTTCGTCGCCGAGGAAGATCGAGATGATCGCCGGCGGCGCCTCGTTCGCGCCGAGACGATGGTCGTTGCCAGCACCCGCCGTCGTCGAACGCAGCATGTCCGCATGCAGATCGACAGCCCGGATGATCGCCGAGAGGAACGTCAGGAAGATCGCGTTGTCGCGCGGATTGTCGCCGGGCGAGAGGAGGTTCTTGCCGCCATAGGCAATCGACCAGTTGCAGTGCTTGCCCGAACCGTTGACACCGTCGAACGGCTTCTCGTGCAGCAGACAAACCAGTCCGTTCGCCTCCGCCGTCTGACGCAACACCTCCATGATCATCATGTTGTGATCGACCGCGAGATTGATGTCCTCGAACATCGGCGCCAGTTCGAACTGCGCAGGCGCGACCTCGTTGTGACGCGTCTTCGCGGGAATGCCGAGCTGCCACAGACGAAGCTCCACCTCGTGCATGAACTTGAGGATACGCGGACGGATTGCGCCAAAATAATGGTCGTCGAGCTGCTGATGCTTCGCCGGCGCCGCACCGAAGACCGTGCGACCCGTCTGCAACAGGTCGGGACGCTTCAAGTAGAAGCTGCGGTCGATGAGGAAGTACTCCTGCTCGGCGCCCAGCGTGACCGACACGTGCGCCTTCGCCTTCTTGAACTTCTTCATCAGACGCTCGGTCGCGCGAGAGACCGCCTGGACCGAACGAAGCAACGGCGTCTTCATGTCGAGCGCCGCTCCCGTATACGCACAGAACGCCGTCGGGATGCACAGCGTCGCGCCGTTCTCATGCCGCTTGATGAACGCCGGCGAAGTCGGATCCCACGCCGTGTAACCACGGGCCTCGAAGGTCGAACGGAGTCCGCCGGACGGGAAGGAAGACGCGTCGGTCTCACCGCCGATCAGGTTCTTGCCGGAAAACTTCTGCACCGCCGTCGCCACGCCCGAAGGCTCGAGAAACGCGTCGTGCTTCTCGGCCGTGCCGCCGGTCATCGGCTGGAACCAATGGGTGAAATGAGTCGCGCCCTGTTCGAGCGCCCAAGCCTTCATCCCTTGCGCGACAGCATCGGCAATCGACGGATCAAGAGGCTTGCCCTCCTTCATCGTCGCAATCAGCTTCGCAGCAACGGTCTTGCTCAAATACTTGCGAATCGCCTTTTCACAAAAGACGTCCGCACCGTAGTTCTTCAGGCTCGTATCGGTCATAATGCGGGGATTTTATCACAGACTCTGTAAACGGGCAAACTTTTTACAAAATCTGTAAAGCCTCGCATTCGATCAAAGGACACGATTGTCGATGAGTCGGGTCTTGCCGTCGAAGACGGCGAGGAGCACGCACACGCCCTTCGCGGTTTTCTTGACGGGATCGAGCGTCTCGCCGTCGACGAACTCGACATAGTCGACCTGCAGGCCGGACTGCTCAAGCGCCTTGACGATGCGCGCCTGTTCGCTCTTGACGGACTTCCCGACCGTCACGGATTTCAAGGACCGCGAAAGCGCAAGCGCTCGGTCCTTCTCCTCGGCGGAGAGATAGGTGTTGCGCGAGGAACGCGCAAGGCCCGACGGTTCACGGACAATCGGCGCGACTACGATTTTCAGGTCGAAGTTGAGGTCTCGGACCATCCGCTTGATGATCTGGGCCTGCTGGTAGTCCTTCTGACCAAACACCGCGAAATCGGCATGCGCCAGATTGAAGAGCTTGGCGACAACCGTGCAGACGCCGCGGAAGTGTCCCGGACGACGCGCCCCGCAGAGTCCCTTGGAAAGATCCTCTTCGGTCACATAGACGGAATGGCGGTCCAGGTACATGTTCGCCGGCGTCGGGAAGAGAATCGCCGTGGCACCCGCGGCCTTGCACTTCGCGAGGTCCGCCTTCTCGTCACGGGGATACTTCTCGTAGTCCTCGTTCGGACCGAACTGGACGGGGTTCACAAAAACCGACACGATGATCTCGTCCGCCTTCATCGCCTTCGCCTTCTCAATCAGCGAGAGGTGCCCCTCATGAAGGTAACCCATCGTCGGCACCAACGCAATCTTCTGACCGGCCTTGCTCTGGGCCTTCGCCCACTTCTGCAACTTCAGAGGATCCTTGAAGATCTTCATTTCCATTCCTTTTTTTGGACGCGGTGTCAGGCCCTCAAGCCCTTGAGCAACGCAATTTCCTCCTTGTAACCCTGGAGGTCACAGGGGGTCTCCAGATAAAACGGCAAGTCCCGCAGCTTCGGATGATTGACGATGCGCGCAAAGGCGTCGAGCCCGATCTTGCCCTTGCCGATCTTCTCATGGCGGTCCTTGTGCGCGCCGAGCACGTTCATCGAGTCATTGGTGTGAATCGCCTTCAGACGGTCCA
>CALZAJ010000073.1 GCA_945613785.1 uncultured Verrucomicrobiota bacterium
CCACCACCAAGTACATGGACGGTCATGCCGCGCAGGTCGGTGGCTGCATCGTCGACAGCGGCAACTTCGACTGGGAGAAGTATCCCGAGCGTTTCGCGGGTCTGGTCGCGCCGGATCCGAGCTATCATGGTCTCAGCTACACTCAGCAGTTCGGCAAGGGTGCCTTCATCACGAAGGTGACGGCTCAGCTGATGCGCGACTACGGTGCGATTCCGTCCCCGTTCAACGCCTTCATCCTCAACCTCGGACTTGAGAGCCTCCATCTGCGCATCCGCCGTCATGCGGAGAATGCGCTGGCGGTTGCCAAGTATCTCCAGACGCGTCTCGGCAAGGACGTCGCGTGGGTGAACTTCGCGGGCCTCGAGGGCTCCAAGTACCATGCGCTGTCGCAGAAGCAGTTCAAGGGCGGACTGCCCTGCGGCGTGCTCACCTTCGGTCTGATGGGCGGACGCGAGCGCAGCGTCAAGTTCATGGACGCGCTCAAGATGATCGAGATCGTCACGCACGTCGCCGATGCGCGCAGCTGTGTTCTTCACCCGGCTTCGCACACGCATCGTCAGATGACCGACGAACAGCTCCTCGCCGCCGGCATTCCGCCGGAGCTCGTCCGCTTCAGCTGCGGACTCGAGGATGCCTCCGACATCATCGCCGACCTCGAACAGGCCTTCGAAACCAGCAAGTAAGGACTCCCTCATGAAGAAAGCGCTCATTACCGGTGTCACGGGTCAGGACGGTTCCTACCTTGCGGAACTCCTGCTTGAGAAGGGCTACGACGTCCATGGCATCATTCGTCGCAGCTCGGTGGATTTCCGCGAACGCATTGCCCATCTCGAGGGCTGTCCGAACTTCCATCTTCACTATGGCGACCTCTGCGACTCGAGTTCGATCTTCGGTGTGATTGCGTCGGTGCGTCCTGACGAGGTGTACAACCTCGCGGCGCAGAGTCACGTGCAGGTGTCGTTCGATTCGCCTGAATTTACGGCGGACATCGATGCGACGGGCGTGTTGCGCATTCTCGAGGCGGTCCGTCACGCAGGTCTCGCGAAGACCTGCCGCATCTATCAGGCGTCCACTTCCGAGCTCTACGGCAAGGTCGAGGAAGTTCCGCAGAACGAGAAGACCCCGTTCCATCCGTATTCCCCGTACGCGGTCGCCAAGCAGTACGGCTTCTGGATCGTGAAGGAGTATCGCGAGGCCTACGGCATGTTCGCGTGTTCGGGCATCCTCTTCAACCACGAGTCCGAGCGTCGCGGCGAGACCTTCGTGACGCGCAAGATTACGCTTGCGGCCGCGCGCATCGCGCAGGGCAAGCAGGACAAGCTCCTCCTCGGCAATCTCGACTCGCTCCGTGACTGGGGTTATGCGAAGGACTACGTCGAGTGCATGTGGCTCATCCTCCAGAACAAGGAGCCGGAGGACTTCGTGATTGCGACGGGCGTCCAGCACTCCGTCCGCGAGTTCGCGCAGCTCGCGTTCAAGGAAGCGGGAATCGAAGTCGAGTTCAAGGGCACGGGCATTGACGAGAAGGGCTATGACAAGGCGACGGGCAAGGTCGTCGTCGAGGTTTCGCCCGACTTCTATCGTCCGACGGACGTCGTGAACCTCTGGGGCGATCCCACGAAGGCGAAGACGGAGCTGGGCTGGAATCCGGCCAAGACGTCCTTCGAAGAGCTGGTGCGTCTCATGGTCAAGCACGACATGGAGAAGGTCGCTGTCGAACGCGTCGGTGAACGCGTCCGGATGAATCTTGCGGAATACCTTGAGAAGGGCGTGGTCAAGTAATGAACAAGACGGACAAGATCTTCGTCGCGGGTCATCGCGGCATGGTGGGCTCCGCGTGTGTGCGGGCGTTGAAGGCCGCGGGTTACGAGAATGTCGTCGTGCGGACGCACCAGGAGCTCGACCTGCTCGATCCGAAGGCGGTCCGCGAGTTCTACGAGGCGGAGAGGCCGGACGTCGCGATCATCGCGGCGGCGCGCGTGGGGGGCATCGGCGCGAACAGCGCCGCGAACTCGCTCTTTCTCTACGAGAACGAGATGATCGCGATGAACACCGTCTGGCAGGCGGCCGAGGCGGGCGTGAAGCGTCTCCTCTTCCTTGGCTCCACGTGCATTTATCCGCGCCTGGCTCCGCAACCGATTCCCGAAGATGCGCTTCTGACCTCTGCGCTGGAGAAGACGAATGAGGGTTATGCGCTGGCGAAGATCTCCGGCCTCAAGCTCTGCGAGTTCCTGCGTCGTGAACGCGGACTCTGCTATCATTCGCTGATGCCGACCAACCTCTACGGCACGGGCGACAACTATGACATCGAGCACGGACACGTCCTGCCGACGCTGATCCGCAAGTTCGAGACGGCCCGCATGGAGCACGCACCGACCGTTTCGCTTTGGGGTTCGGGTTCGCCGCTTCGTGAGTTCCTGCATGTCGACGATCTCGCCGCGGCCTGTCTCTTCGTTCTCGAGATGGAGAATCCGCCGGACCTCGTGAACTGCGGCTCCGGCCGTGAGGTGACGATCCGTCAGCTCGCCGAGATGATTCAGGAGATGACGGGCTGCAAGTCCATCATCACCTGGGACCGTACGAAGCCCGACGGCACGCCGCGCAAGCTCTGCGACACCTCGCTCATCCGTTCGCTCGGTTGGTCTCCGAAGATCGACCTCGCGACGGGCCTCCGCCGCACGGTGGACGAGTATCGCGTCGCTCTCGCGACGGGCAACATCCGCCTTTGACATTCAGTGGTGAAATATCAGTATTTCTATCAGACGAAGACGAACGAGAACCGGGAGGGGTGGATCAATGCCCGCGACCGGGCGGACGCTTATACCCAGCTGCGCAAGCAGGGGATTCGTCCGTATCGCGTCGTCGGCGACGATCCGCTGAAGTGGCAGCCCTGGGCGCTTGGCGCTTTGGTCGCCGTGTTGGCGACGGGGCTGCTCATCTCCTTGCTCTTCCTTGGCTTGGACTCCGCGCCTGAGTTGTCCGGTCGCCAGCAGCTGAAGGGCGATCGGGCGGTGATTTCCGTGGGATTGGCATCCTCGTGGGAAGGGACTTTCGATTCGGCGCTCGACCGCTATCTGTCCGCTTACGCCCAGCCGGGCTGGATTGCTTTGCCGCCTGAGATGACGGACGAGGAACTGACCGGTCTTGCCGCGGACCTCGAGCGTCCGAGCACATGCAACGACGGGGGTTCTCCCGAGAAGAAGATGCTGCACCGCATCGTCCTGACGATGCGCAAGGAGATGCAGGATTACCTCGCGAAGGGCGGCACGGCGAAGGAGTACTTCGAGTTTCTCGAAGAGCGTCAGGATCAGGAGCGGGATTTCCGCAACCGGGCGATCGATTCGGTCATCCGTGCGCCCGCCTCGCTGCGGGATCGCGCCCGCCTGAACGTCAATCTCCGTCTGCGGCAGATGGGCCTCGCCGAAATCGGCGAGTGATCATTTCATCGACGGCAGGACGATGCCACGCAGGATGATGCGCTGGCAGAGGAGGAAGACAGCCGCGGTCGGGATTGAAATCAGTACGAAGCCCGCCATGACGCACCAGGGCTGATGGGCGAAGACCTGCGACATCTGATACATCCACACGGCGAGCGTCCAGTGGGATGCCTTCTGGCACCCGAGGAAGGCCCATTCCCAGGACGAGTAGGCGTGGATGAAGCTGTTGAGTGCATTCACGGCGAGGATGGGCGTTGTCATCGGCAGGGTGATCCGTCGGAAGACCGTCCATTCCGACGCGCCGTCGATGGCGGCAGCCTCATAGAGTTCGCGGGGCAGCGCGTCGAAGAAGCCCTTGAGGATGAAGATCGACATGCCGCTGGCGACCGTCGGAAGGACCAGCGCGGCGAACGTGTTCAGAAGTCCGAGATCGCGGATCAGCAGGAATCCGGGAATGGCCGTCACCGCGGCGGGGAAGGCCATGGTGGCCAGCAGGAACAGCAGGATCTGTTCGGTCGCGCGCAGACGGAAGCGCGAGAGCGCGTAGGCCGCGAGCGGATTGACCGTGAGGGATGCGAGGACGGACAGCAGCACGAGAAGAAGCGTGTTCGCGAAGGCGCGGCCGCGCACGAAGAGGTAGTCGCCGACCAACCGGTAGTTCGCACAGCAGCTGTCCAGGAAGTCTCGCCAGCCATGTTCGACGAATTGGATCGCGAGGGCGTTGCGCACCTGTGCGGCATGTTCGCCGAGCGGATACGGCATGGTGCGTGAGACGAAGTCGCCCTGGACCGCGGCGCGCTTCGCATAGTCGTCCTTGAGCTCCAGCCAGGTCGTGAATTTCTCACCGGGCTGTTCGCGGTCGGGTGTGAGCTTCGACTCCGCGGAGAACGAGATGTCGAAGAAGGACTTGTGAGGGACGGGCCAGGCGGCGTTGAGTGCCTCGAGGGTGCCGTATTTCGCGCGGACGAAGCGCGCGACGTCGCGCGGATCGTAATGACAGGTTTTCGTGCGCGCGGGCGCTTCTGCGAGCGCACGCACGAACGCACGCGCGTCCTCGCGGCGGGCCGCGACGAATTTCGCGTCCGCATAGGGCGCGAGTTCGCGTTCGGCGAACGCCTTCACGCCTTCACGGTCCTTGGCGACCTGAGGCCAGTTCGTCCAGCTCTTCGGAGCGTCCGGATAGAGTTCACGCGGGAACGTCTTGAAGTAGGTCGCGATCGACCGCATGAATCGGTCGTTACGATCGAAAAAGCCAATAACGACGGGGCTGTGGCGCTGATAGTCATAGCCCGAGGAGATGCTGGCGGAGAGCATCACAGCAAAGGGATAGACCATCGTCACGGCCCCCAGGATGAGCACCGTGTAGACAAGAGCCAGAAAGAGTCTGGCCTTGGGGGTTTTGCGTTCGCTTTGGAGAATTACCGCCATGCGGTGGGTATTGTACCAAAAAAATTTTTTGACATACCGCTTGCAAGAACAAAAAAAATGCGTTAATATTCGGGCCAGAGGTCACGGTGGTTTACGCGTGTCATCACGTGTGCCGAGGACTTCGTTACAAAAAGGATCAAAAAGATGGCTACTGCGAAGAAGGCTCCGGTGAAGAAGGCGTGCGCGAAGAAGTGCTGCTGCAAGGCGAAGGCTCCGGCGAAGAAGGCAGCTCCGGCCAAGAAGGCCCCGGCCAAGAAGGCGGCGCCTGTGAAGAAGGCCGCTCCGGCGAAGAAGGCTCCGGCGAAGAAGGCCGCGCCCGCCAAGAAGGCTCCGGCGAAGAAGGCCGCGAAGAAGTAAGTACCAGAGGCGACTCGAGAGGTCGCTACGGGCGCGTAGGTTCGAAAGGCCTACGCGCTCTTTTTTTGCTATAATCGTGTCATGAGGATTGTCGTGACAGGAACCAGTGGCGGAGTCGGTGGCGCGGTGGCGTCGGCGGCACGGGCGCTGGGGCATGAGGTTGTTGAAGTGAATCGGGCGCAGTTTGAGTCATCCGCGCCGCTCGTGGACGTCATCGGGGTCGAAGCCGTCGTGTTTGCGACGGGGAGTTGTCCGGTGAAACCATTGGGCTTGACCTCCGATGTGTCCTTTGAGGAGACGATGCGCGCGAATTGCGGCACTTTTCTGCGGCTGATGCGCGAGCTTGTCACGCAGAAGCGCTTTGCCGCCAGCGGTGCGAAAGTGCTCGCCATCTCGTCCGTCTCCGCGACCGAGGGCTGGGCCGGTGGCGCGGCTTATTGCGCGTCCAAGGGTGCGCTCTCGGCGTTGTGCCGTGCGCTGGATGCGGAGCTGTCCGCAAAGAAGATTTCGGTGAAGGCGTTGGAGCCGCGGTATATTCGGACCAAGATGTTTGAACAAGGCGCGGGGCGAATGGGCGTGCCCTCGTCTGCGGCGGTCGATCCCGCTGAATTTGCCGCGGCAGTACTCGGTCATTTGGTATAATTTGGCAATTCTTTCAGAAAGGAACGTAAAAATGGCGCAGGCGATTGTTGGCATTGTGATGGGTAGTGATTCGGATTGGCCTCTGGTGAAGAAGGCCTGTGAGACTTTGGATAAGTTTGGCGTCGCCTACGAGACGCGCGTCATTTCTGCCCACCGCACGCCTGACGTGGCGATTGAATATTCGAAGACGGCCGAAGAGCGTGGTCTCAAGGTCATCATCGCGGCGGCCGGTGGCGCGGCGCATCTGGGCGGTGTTCTTGCGGCGGCGACGGTCCTTCCCGTCATTGGCATTCCGGTTGCGGGCGGCGCGCTGAACGGACTCGATGCGCTCTACGCGACGGTCCAGATGCCCTCCGGAGTTCCGGTGGCGACGGTCGCGGTCGGCTCGGCGGGTCCGACGAACGCGGCGCTCCTCGCGGTCCAGATCCTCGGCACGGCCGATGCGGATCTTCGTGCGAAGTTCCACGCCCACAAGGAAGAGCTCCGTGCGAAGGTCGCGGTGGCGAACGACAAGATTCATCAGTCATGAAGAAGGCGCTGGTCACCGGCGGCGCGGGATTTCTCGGCAGTCATCTTTGTGAGCGACTGCTGGGGGAGGGGTATGAAGTCGTTGCCGTCGACAATCTGTACACGGGAACGCGCGAGAACCTGACGGCATTCGCGGCGAATCCGGGTTTCACGTTTGTCGAGGCGGATGTGACGGAGCTCGCGCCGGGAGACCTGACGGGTCCGTTCGACGAGGTCTACGCCCTGGCCTGTCCGGCGAGTCCCGCCCATTATCAGGCGCGTCCGATCTTCACGACGCTGACCTCGATTCAGGGCGTTCTGCTCTGTCTGGACATTGCCCGCCGCGATGGCGCCCGTCTGCTGCATGCCTCGACGAGCGAGATCTACGGCGATCCGCTCGTGCATCCTCAGGAGGAGCACAACTGGGGCAACGTGAACACCATCGGCATCCGCAGCTGCTATGACGAAGGCAAGCGTGTGGCGGAAACCCTGGTCGCGGACTACATTCGTGTGTACGATGTCGATGCGCGCATGGTGCGCATCTTCAATACCTACGGACCGAAGATGCATCCGCAGGACGGACGCGTCATTTCCAATTTCGTGATGCAGGCGCTCCGCAACGAGGATATCACAATCTACGGAGACGGTTCGCAGACGCGGTCCTTCCAGTATTTCGAGGATCTCATCACCGCGTTCCGCAAATACATGGCGGTTGAGAAGTCGGTCATCCGCTCGTTCTTCACCGCGCATGGTCTCGGCGCGCCTGTGATCAATACTGGCAACCCGGGCGAGTACACGATCCGCGCGCTCGCGGAGAAGACGCTTGAACTGTTGCCTGAATCGACGTCGAAACTCGTCTTCAAGCCGCTCCCCAGTGACGATCCGAAGAAACGCAAGCCGGACATCACGCTCGCCAAGGAGCTGCTCGATTGGGAGCCGAAGGTCCCGCTCGCGGAGGGACTCGTCAAGACGATCGCTTACTTCCGCGACCGTCACATCAATCGCTAGGAAATACGAAATTTGCTATAATATTGCTTTAACCAAGGAGTGTGCACGAATATGAAAGACCTGAAGGCCGCGTATAAGACGATTGAGGCGGATCATTTCGCCCCGAAGATGGAGATCTCGTTCATTGATGGCGACAGCCGCCAGACCTTCCAATACGAGAAGGTGACCTGGAACATCGGTGGCGAGGAGAAGGGCCTTCGTTATGGTGAGAACCCGGGTCAGGAGGCCGCGCTCTACAAGCTGGTGAACGGCAACCTCGTCCTCGGCGACGTCG
>CALZAJ010000074.1 GCA_945613785.1 uncultured Verrucomicrobiota bacterium
AGAGGTTGGAGTTGCGCTCGACTATTCAGCTAACTGGCAAACTCGGGTTATAGCACAAGCGGGAACTCAAAGCACGGACATTGCAAAGGCGATGACAGGCGGCATCGTCACGATGCTGACGAGCGTCGTCCCGCTGACCATGCCGACGGACATGTCCACGTCCGATCCGTAGCGTGCCGCGAACATCGAGGTCAGCGCCGCGGTCGGCGCCGCGGACGAGACGACGAGCGCAAGCATCATCGAACGGTCGAGCGAAAGGACGTCACGCAACAGGCAGAGGACGCCGATGACCGCCAGCGGATAGGCCAGCAAACGGAAGGCGGACGCGACATAGGCCGCGGCGGACCGTAGGACGGGGCCCGGCTTTGCTCCGCACAGGTAATAGCCGATGATCAGCATCGCCAACGGCGTGTTGAGGTCGGACAGAAACCGCACCGGCGTCGCCAGCACCGTCGGCAGTTGCGTCGAAGTGAAGAAAAGCGGAAGGCCAAGCGCCAGGCCGACCGTGCCCGGATTGAGGAACATCGACTTGATCTCGGGGCCCATCAGCTGCTTCGTCGAGATGTTCTTCACCGTGCAGAGTCCCCAGCTCCAGATGACGACATTGAAGATGCCGACATAGACGACGCTGTAGAAGACGCCCACGTCCCCGAGCAGCGCCTGCGTCAGCGGAATGCCCATGAAGCCCGCATTCGAGAAGACCGCTGAGACGCGCAACACGTTCTTGGTGTGCGCCTTCGGATGATGGATGAGCAGATAGGAACAGACGATGGCGACCGCGTGCCCCAGCAACGCGGCACAAGCCGTGAAGCCAAGGCCCTTGAGCATGCCTGCGTCGAAAGGACGCTGAAAGGCCTGGATGACGATGGCCGGCGTCACGATGACGACAAGGATGTCCACGATGCCCTTGACCGACTCGGTAGTGAGCATCTTCACCTTCCGACAGACGAAGCCGACCGCCATCAACGCGAACAGCACGCCCACCTGCGTCGCCACGAGAATGAGGTTATCCATTGAGGTCCAACTCCCGATTGAAGCAGCTCGGCGCCTCATCCATCCGATGGCAGATCATGATCGCCGTGACCTCCTTGTGCGCCTTCAGGTAGGCGCCGATCCGTCGGGCCGCACGACGCGCGACCTTCTCATCGAGATTCATGAACGGCTCGTCCAGGAGCAACAGCTCTGGCTTCCCCGACAGCGCGTCGTCCAACAGCTCCTCGGCGGACTTCCCGAGATAGGCCTGCATCTCCGGACTCACCATGCCGATCCGCCGACGAATCTTCGCCAGCTCGCACCCGATGTCACGCGACTGACCGAACACCGTGACGTCCGCCGCGTAGGCAAGCGGACTGTCTCCCGTGATGAGCGCGAACAACGTCGTCTTGCCGCTGCCGTTCTCACCACGGAGAATCCAGCGCTCGCCCTTCCTCACCGTCCACGAGAAATCCTTGAATAGGACGCGACCACCATAGGTCACATCAAGGCCGCGAATCTCAACGACCGGAGCGGACGGCTTTCCCCGCCGACGCGACGCCCTCACCGTGCGCGCCGTAGCCGTCCCCTCCGGCTCCCGTAGACGCGGCGAACTCACAGCAGGAGTCGAAGACTTCTTCTCCGCCACCGACGCGGTCGGGACGCCGCGCCCGCTGATCTTGAGCCATTTGGCGACGCCGCACGGCAACTCGTCGTCATGGCGGCAAGCGACGAGAATCGCCGTGCCACGGTTGGCAAGCGCCTGGAGGACCTCGCGCAACTTGGCACGCTGCTTCACGTCGAGACCCGCGGCCGGATCGTCGAGGACGAGCAGCCGAGGACCCTTCGCGAGGGCGCGCGCCAGGAGCGTCCGCCGCGTCTCGCCATTCGAGAGCGCAATCACCAGCGACTCGCGCAACTTGCGCAAGTCCAGCAGACGCATCAGGAATTCCTTGCGTGCGTTGTAGGCCTTCTTCGATTCAGGACGCCGTGCGCCGATTTCAAAAGGATTGATCTCGTAAACGGATTCGTAAGACAGGAAATCGTCGACCGTCTTTCCCTCGTCCTCGTAGTAACGTGCCGCCGGCCAGCCGCCCGAGCGCTGTGCCTCGCCCGCATGCTGGGCGAAGCTGAGCAAAGAGGAAATCTCCTCCAGGTCGTCCCGACGGACGACACGCGCACACCAGGCGCTGCGTGCTGCCGCGTCCGTGCCGGTCACCGCCCAGATTTCGCCCGGGGCGATGTCGAGTTCTTCGGTGATTTTCACGGAGGCCTATTATACCACGCGTGTCAAAGCGCGGCGGCAATAGAAGTCACGGCCTTGCGGGCCGTCGCAAAGGCGAGCGTCAGGTTGTAGCCGCCGGTCGGACCGTCGATGTCCAAGACCTCGCCGGCGAAATAGAGATGGGGTACCTTCCGGGACTCCATCGTCCGCGGATCGACGTCGTCAAGCGACACGCCGCCGATGGTGACGATCGCCTCCTTCACGGGACGCGGCGGCAGCCCCTTGAACTGCAACCGCTCATGCTCGAACCAGACCTCCAGCGTCAGGGACGCGCGCAGGCGGTCCTCCTGTCCGCGAATGCCGGATGTGCGGATGTAATGCTCGATGAACCGCTGACAGTTGTAAACCGCCGCACCGGAGAGCCCGAACGACTCGCAGTCCACTTCGCCACGATAGTCGAAGAGCGTCGCGCCGTCGGCGCTGATCACCTTGGCGCGGCCCTCTTCGAAACGCCGTCCCGCGAGACGCGTGATGCGCGGATCCGACGTCTCCATGCCGATGAGACCGGGACGGTACGGGACGAGCTCGTGGCCGAGTTCGCGCGCGAAGTTCTGTCCGTCTCCCACGGACCCGAGCTTCGGGTAGCTGACGCCACCCGTCGCGAGAAGGACGTTCTCGGCCCAGAGCGTGAAGTTCTTCGTCGCGACGATGAAACCGTTCTTCTGCGGCTGGATGCCCGTCACCGCACAATTGGTCAGCACCGGCGTCTCGCTGTCACGCAAGAGATCGCCGAATGCATGGACAATCGTCGTGGCCTTGCCATCCGCGGGAAACATGCGCGCATCGGCCATGCGACGCAGCGGAACGTTGAGCGACTTGAAGCCCTGGATGATCTTGCGCGGCGAACACTCACGGATGGCCTGAGCGACGAAATCGCGTGCCTTCGTGTCACGCGCCGAGACGAGGTCGGAGAGAAACTGGTCCGCCGAAATGTCCTTGGTGAAGTTGCAACGTCCGTTCGCAGTCATCAGCACCTTGGAGCCGAGACGTGCCTTGCGTTCGATCAGCACGGCAGGAACCTTGCGTTCCGCGGCAATCGCCGCGGCGAACATGCCGGCCGCACCGCCGCCGACGATCGCCAGTTTGACAGGAGAGTGTTTAAGCGCCATGCGGATATTATACCACGAACGGACCCTCCGCTTAGCGCAAGCGCAGACAGAAACCTGTCCGCGGCGGATCGTCCCCGTAGACCGTGAGGTGACTGATCCCCCAGGCTGTCCTTCCGCCCTGCTCAAGCGAGATCCTGAAGGAATCGACTTTCGCCCCATAGGGCCACGACAGCGTCTGTGAAACGAAGATGTTCTTCGTCGGCGAATAAGCGCAGTATCTCACGTGATTGGTGAGCTCGACACCGGCCCGGATCGGCGTGAACGTCAGCCGACGCAGCGCGTTGGACGAGGACACCGTCTGCAGGACGACGCGCGTCACAGGCGCCGGATAGACGGGCGATTTGGCCCAGCTCTCCTGTACGTTGAACCGCAGCGCGTTGCGATAGGACTTCCCGTAGTTCGTCACCAAATTTACGCTCCAGCCGAGTTCCGCGACATCCGTCTCCGGCCGGCCGAGAGAAATGACATCAACCTCACTCATGAAGGCCGCACGAAGGCCGACGTTCAGGAGCGAGAGCGAGAGGACAATGAATGTTTTTTTGGGCATAGTCGCGCATTCTACCATACGCGACCCCCGTTTGGATCAGTGGTCTAGACCACTTTTTTTACATGACGTAAGGATTGCCGTCCTGCTCGTCACCAATTGTCGTGAACATGCCATGCCCCGGAATGACGATCGTATCCCGCGGCAACTCCATCAGCTTCTTCAGCGAAGCAAGCATCTCAGGCATGCTGCCGCCCGGGAAATCCGTGCGCCCGATGGACCGCGCGAAAAGAGTGTCGCCAGAAAGGAGCAGCTTATCCTCGGACAGATAATAGCAAATGCCGCCGGGCGTGTGGCCGGGCGTGTGGAGGACCTTCAGCTCGGGAAGTTCCAGCGAAATGTCGTCGGCCTCGCGAAGATTCGCCGGCGTGCCGATGGACGCGTATTCACTCGGCATCTGGTTGAACGGATGACCGAACATCTTGCGATCCGCCGAATGCACGTAGACCGGCAGCTCAGGAAACGCCTTCTGCAGCGCGGCAATGCCCGTGATGTGATCGAAGTGCGCATGCGTCAGGAGAATGGCGGCAGGCTCAAGTCCCTTCTTCGCCAACAATCCAATGATGCGCTCGCCTTCCTGCCCGGGATCGACAATGTAAGCCTTCCCCTCCTTCGACAGAATGGAGCAGTTCACCTCGTAGCTTCCAACGGCAATAGTCAGTCTTTCCATACCCCTAGTATAACATAAATGGCCGGATCACAAGCCAAAGGAGAAACGTGTACTCGGTCGCGAGTACAGAAACGTGCGCACCCGTGTTGCCAAAGGATTCCCAAAACAAAAAAACTCAGCTTTCGCTGAGTTTCTTCCTTTGTAATGGTTGCCTCGCAGGGACTCGAACCCCAACAAGCAGAATCAGAATCTGCGGTGCTACCATTACACCACGAGGCAATCTCGTTTGACCTTCCGTACTGGCGGGGTCGACGGGGCTCGAACCCGCAACCCCCGGATCGACAGTCCAGTGCGCTAACCAATTGCGCCACAACCCCGTGTTCCAGAAAGTGATTAATAGTATATCACAACTGGCTTCCACCGCGCAAGGGGGAATTTTGAAAAATTTTCAGAGCTCAAAACCGGCCGCTTCCAAGACCTTGCGGGTCGTGGTTGCGAGGGGGACAGACCCCGGCACCTTGAACTCGGCGTCCTTCCGCAAGACCTTGACGGTTGAAAGTTCGAGTTTGAAATGGGAGAAGACCTGCGTCAGTCCGATGGAGGGCTCAACGGTCGGGAGCTCCCAAAGTCCTTTCAGCAGTCCGCCTTCTCGATTTTGGACGAGCAAAATGCGGCCTTTTTCATCAGGAATGATCACTTGCGTGGCCCTACGTGTGGGGACAGACCCCTTCGCAACCTTGATTGGATAATCTGTTTGCACGCCTTTCCTCCGTGCTGCACAGCCCGAACGCAGGGGACAGACCCCGCAATCTGGGCTGGTCGGCGTGCAGACAAGGGCTCCCAATTCCATCATCGCCTGATTGAAATTGCCAGGTACGGCGGCCTGTTCAATCTCGGGAGTCAACCGTTCGGCGAGACGTGCGCGCGCCGGTAGCTTCTTGAAATCTTCCGAAATCATCCAATAGCGGGCAAAGACGCGCGCCACGTTACCATCGACGACGGGGACAGGCTCCCCCTTCAGCACGCTGGCGAGGGCCGCGGCGGTGTAGGGTCCGACACCCGGGACCTTGGCCCATTCCGCCGCAGACTTCGGCCAGGCGGCTTTCCCGTCGACGACCAAGGACCGTGCCGCCTTGTGGAGATTACGCGCACGCGCGTAGTAGCCAAGGCCTTCCCATTGTTTCAAGACTTCCGCTTCATCGGCGGCCGCCAGGGACTCAACGGACGGAAAACGCGCCAGGAACCGCTCATAATAGGGAAGCACCGCGGCATAAGTCGTCTGTTGCATCATGATTTCGCTGAGCCAGCAGCCGTAGGGCGTCGGATTTAGACGCCAGGGCATCGAACGTTTCTTTTCCGCATACCATGTCTCCAACACGGCGACGAGTTCCTTGCCCTTGTGATTCTTTTGCATACGTCTATTATAACACATCGCGAATTTGGTATAATCCAGGAACGATGAATACTTTGATCACTGGCGCAAGTTCTGGAATCGGCGAAGCCCTCGCGCTCGCCTGCGCCAAGCGCGGCGACACGCTTTTCCTGTGCGGACGCAATGAGGAACGGCTGGAAGCCGTGGCCAAGAAATGCCGCGCGTTCGACGTACCGACTTATGCGACCGTCGTGGACGTCACCAGCGAGGAAGAGGTCCGGGGCTGGATGCAGGCCTGCGACGATCTTGCGCCGATTGAGCGCGTCTTCTCCAACGCCGGCATCGGAACGGGTTCGGAGACCGCGGAAAACGTCCGCAAGACCTTCAAGACGAACGTCAACGGCAATCTCAACGTCGTGCTGACTGCGATCGAGCTTTTCCGCAAACGCGGCGCCGGACAGATCCTGCTGACGGCCTCCATCGCTGGCTATGGTCCGCTCAAGAGCTGCCCCGCCTATTCGGCGACGAAGAGCTGCGTCAAGACCTGGGGCCTCAGCTTGCGCGGCATGCTCGCGCCCGAGGGCATCAAGGTGTCCGTCATCTGTCCGGGCTTCGTTCGCTCGCGCATCACCGATCAGAACACGTGTCCGATGCCGTTCTTCATGGAAGCGGACAAGGCCGCGAACATCATCCTCAAGCGGGCGGACAAGAACGTCGGGCTCATCGCGTTCCCCTGGCAGATGCGGTTCGCAACCTGGTGGCTTTCAACCCTCCCGTTCCGTCTCAACGAATTCATCAACTCCCTTTTGCCGAAGAAGGTCTCAACCCGATAGGAACGACGCGGCCTGCCATCCAATGAAATACGCAATCGTCAGCGACATCCACGCCAACCTCGAAGCCTTTCAACGCGTTCTCGCCGATGCCCGTCGGCACGGAGTCCAGGAAATGATCTGCCTCGGCGACGTCGTCGGGTACGGCCCCCTCCCCGCCGAGACGCTCCGCGCCGTCCGCGAGAGCTGCTCGACCGTCCTCGCCGGCAACCATGACGACGCCGTCTCGGGCCGCGGCGACAGCTCGTCCTTCATCGATCTCGCCGGAGATGCCGTCCAACGTCACCGCGAAGCGCTCGCCGTGGACGAACTCGCCTGGCTTAAGGCGCTTCCGTATGCGGCCAACCTCGAAGGCGCCGTCTGCGCGCACGGCGACGTCTTCGACCCGTCGAAGTTCTACTACATCGAAGAGGAAAAGGACGCCGTAGCGAACTTCGGCGCAACGGAGTCTCAGCTTGTCTTTGTCGGACACACTCACGTGCCGTGCATCTTCCTGACCGGTCGGTCCGGCACCATCTACAAGACGGACGCACAGGACTTCACGCTGGAAGACGGCAAGCGCTACATCGTCAATCCCGGCAGCGTCGGCTATCCGCGCGAATCGAACGGACAATGCTACTCGTCCTACGTGATCTACGACTCCGTCGAGCGGACGGTCACCTATCGCTTCCTGCCCTTCTCCATCGCGTCCGTCATGCAGCGGGGACAGACCCCGAAGCGGACGAAGAAGCTCGTAATCGCCGCCATTGCCGCGGTCGCGGCCGTCTCTGCGGGCCTTGCCGCATTCTTACTTACGCCCAAAACAACCGCCGACGACGATCCTGCCCTGGTGCTGGAAACAAAGGCCCTGCCGCTGACGTCCGATCTCAAACACGTCCGCGCCAACCTCGAACTCGCC
>CALZAJ010000075.1 GCA_945613785.1 uncultured Verrucomicrobiota bacterium
GGATCGTTACGCCGAGTGAGACGCTGGAAGCGATTCCCGAGGGGTACGTCGCCTCCGCCACCGAGCCCTGGTTCACGACATACGAAAAAGCCTCGGAATCGTTCAGCTTTTCCGGCAAGTGCATGTTCATTGCCCATCGCGAGGACGACGGCAAGTGGCAGACGGCCGAGTCATCGTTCTCCAGCTATTGGCCGGACAAGGCCGCCGCCTTGGCGGCGTTGGCGACCGTGCGGACGGAGCTGTTGGAGAAGTTCGGCGCCAAGAAGATCTATGATTTTACAGACAGCTTTGCTGCCGAATATGTTCGTCTGCGTGTGCTGGGCCTCGTGGGACAGAAGGCCGACGGCACCTGGTCCTGCATGTTGAGCATTCAGGACAAGTGTCGTCCTGGCTGTGGCAACTGGTTCCCCGTTGAAGAACAGCAGGAGCATCTCAACCGTGCGAACTACCGCAAAGCGATGATCGAATGGCAGGCCCAGTTCAAGACCGCGCTGAATGCCAATCACGAAATCGTCGAGAAGCGCCGTCAGGAGCTGGGCATTGAAGGGTTCGGAGCGAAGGCGGCCTGGTTACTGACGGAGAGCGGACGCCTCGCGTGCGTTGAATCGGGCTTTTCCAACGCGACGAATTCGGAGGATGCGTCGTCGGTCAAAGATCGCTCCTGGTCGAGTCTGCTGGCGCGTGCGAAGGCGGTTTCGGGAGTTGATCTGACGACGGTCGAGCCGAAGACCAGCACCGAACACGGCGTTGACAATCGTGCCGATGCCATCCTTGAAGTCAGCGGCAAGAGTGAGCTCTATGAGGTCTTCGTCGGCTTGTCCCTGCCGCGTGAGGCCCTGGCCGAGACCAACGAAGAGGGTCAGGGCGTGGGGCAGTCCCCGCTCGCCGTCCAATGGCAGATCGTCTGTTTCGAGAACCTCCAGCCGGGCGTCGAGCTCCCGGTGCGTCCGACTCCCCCGCAGTGAAAACGGCAATCATCGGTTACGGCCGAAGCGGCAAGTCCGCCGAAGGCATCCTGAAGGCACGCGGCGACGAGGTCGCGATTGTCGATGACAAGCAACTGGTCGTCGTCAGTCCCGGCGTCCGCGTCATGAGCGAACTCGAGTTTGGCGTGCGCGAGCTGAAGGCGCGCGGCGTCCGTCTGCTCGCCGTCACGGGATCGAAGGGCAAGTCGAGTGTCGTCAAGATCGTCTCCGACGCGATTAACCTCGCCGGTCTGCGGGCGGTTCCGTGCGGCAATTACGGACTGCCGGTGAGCGAAGTCGCGCAGATGGATCCGTTGCCCGACTGGGCGGTGGTCGAAGTGAGCTCCTTCCAGCTGGAGACCACGAATCTCTCCCCCGATACTTTTGAAATGGCGGTGATTCTCAACTTGCAGGAGGATCATCTCGACCGACACGGATGCGTTGAGGTCTATCACGGACTCAAGCGCAAGCTGCTCGCGATGGCGAAGGTCGGACTCGAGCTGTCGGAGACGCCTGCGGCTGACGAGCTCGCGACATTCGCCCCGTTGCTCGCGGGTTCGTATTTCGATAACGACATCCTGCGGGTGAATGGCCTTGCGGCCTGTCGGCTCATGCGTGCGGCGGGCCTCGATGCGGCGGCGATTCGGACGGCTTTCGCATCCTTCGAACCGCTTCCTCATCGTATGAATCTGGTCGGAGAGTTCGGCGGTATTCGCTGCATCGACGATTCCAAGGCGACCTCCCTTGCTGCCCTTGGTGCGGGCGTGGTGATGGCTGGCCTGGAAATTCGCCTGATTGCGGGCGGTCTCCCGAAGGGCGATGACCCGAATTCCGTGCGCGAACTATTGACTAAACGGGTCAAAAAAGTGTATCTTATAGGGGAAAGCGCTGATGCTTTCGCTTCAGCCTGGAAATCGGCTGTGGATTGCGAGATCTGCGGGACGATGGATCGGGCGGTGGCGGCGGCAATGCGTGAAGCGGGGAAGGGTGAAACAATACTGCTTTCTCCTGGAACCGCGAGTTTCGATCAATTTAAGAGTTTCGGGGAACGTGGAGATGTCTTCGCGGACCTCGTCAAAAAAGAAGGACAACACAAATGATGAACAAGGTCGGTTTGGTGCTCGGCGTTGCCGCGATTGCGACGCTCGCGGGTTGTAAGGATCCCAACTACAGGAGCAAGCGCGTCAAGGTTCAGGATGAACCGAAGGTTGCGGCGCCTGTTCAGGAGCAGGAAGCCGAAGTCGTTGTCATCGTCACCAATGACGTCGCGGCGGTTAAAGAGGTCAAGGTTGTCGAGGAAGTCAAGCCGATCGAGACCAAGCGGCCCGAGGTCAAGCCGATTCAGCCGCCGGTGTCCGCGACGCCCGCGACTGCCGCCGCTGCCGAGACGACGACCTACATCGTCCAGCGTGGTGACTATCTCGCCAAGATCTCCAAGAAGTTCAATGTCACGCTGAACGGTCTTCGCAAGGCGAATCCCCAGCTCAAGAATGACGTGATCAAGGTTGGTCAGAAGATCCAGATTCCCGGCAAGCATGATGTCGGCGAGCAGACGGTTCCGGCTGGTGCCATTGCGGCCCCTGCTCCGAAGCCGGCGTACAAGCCCTATGCGGGCGCGACCAAGGAATACGTGGTCCAGGGCGGTGATACGCTCGGCAAGATCGCCTATTCCAATTACATCAACATCCGTCAGCTGAAGGAGCTTAACGGTCTTTCCGATAACAACATCCGCATCGGCCAGAAGCTCAAGATCCCGGCCGAGAAGGTTGCGGCTCCTGCCGTTGCGAAGGTTGAGGCTCCTGCCGTTGCGAAGGTTGAGTCGAAGCACGACGTGAAGGCTGCGGCTGTCGCTCCGGCCAAGGTTGAGACGAAGGTGACCGAGGCCGCGGCTCCGCTCGTCAACGAGGCGAAGAAGTGTTCCTGTGCTCCTGGTACGGTTCACACCGAGCCCTGCGCGTGCGGCGCTGATGACTGCCAGTGCGTCGTCAAGGAGCCCGAAGCCCCGGCCGCTGCGGCCGCTGAAGAGGGCGTGACGCACATCGTTCTGGAAGGTGAGGACATCACGGGCCTTTCGATTCGCTTCAGTGTCAGCCCTGCGGAAATCCGCCAGCTGAACAATCTGGGCGAGAATGACGAGCTCAAGGCTGGTCAGGTGCTCAAGCTTCCTGCGGATACGCAGCTCTAATAGAAGGTGCGCAAGTCCGCACTATTTTTGCTAGGCCTGGTTGTCACGGCTCTCGTGGCGCTGGGCCTTGTCGTTCTCCTGAGCGCCAGTCAGCCGTTCTCGCGTCGCGTTCTGGACGATCGGAAGGGCCGTATCGTCCAGCAGCTGCAGAACGACCTCAGACACTGTCGTCTGCAGCTTCAGCGCGCAACGCCAGAAGAGGCGGAGGCGCGCGAGGCCGAGATTAACGAGCTTGAGCGGAAGATCTCGACGCTCAAGAGTATGCCTTCTTCCCCGTTCTTTTTCTGGAAGAAGCAAGTTATCTATTGTCTCGTCGGGGTGGTCATCGCCGTCATTGTGGCGCGTTTCGATTATCACCTGTGGCGGGATTGGAACCTAGCGAAGGTTCTCTTCATTGTTGAACTTGCGCTGTTGCTCGCATGTCTTTGCTTCCCGCCGGTCAAGGGATCCCGGCGGTGGATTCCGCTTGGGATTGTGGATTTGCAGCCGAGCGAGTTCGCCAAGATGGTCGTCGTCATCGTCGTTTCCGTTTGGATGGACAAGGCAGGGTGGCGGGTGGAGCTCTTCAGGCGCGGTGCGTTGATTCCGGGTCTTCTCATCGTAGCGCTCGTCGTTCCGATTCTGCTCGAGCCGGACCTTGGTTCGAGTGCGGTCGTCCTGATAGCCGGTGGCGTCGTCATGTTCCTGGCCGGGACACGCTGGCGCTACCTCTTCTCGGCCATCCCGATTGGACTCCTGGCTTTTACCCTGGTGGTTTTTGCATTGCCGAATCGACGTGAACGATTGGCCAGTCAGTACGAGTGCTTGCGGTTTCTTTCGACGAAGCCTAAAATCGAACAGGTTGCCTCGGATTCGTCGGCGGCTGCCAAGGTGGATTCACAGCCCTATCAGAAGACCCAGTCCCGTAAGGCAATCCAGAATGGCGGCATCTGGGGTGTCGGACTCTACAACTCGATGCAGAAGGAGCTTTATTTGCCCGAGAACCACACCGACTTCGTCTTTGCCATTGGCGCTGAGGAACTCGGCGTTCCGCTCTCTGCGGGAGTCTGTCTGCTGTTCTTCGCCTTCCTGGGACTGTCCGTCTGTATCGCGCGCAAATCGGAGGATCGTCTCGGTCGTTTCATTGCCACCGGCATGGGCTTCATCGTTACGTTCCAGGCGTTCTTCAATCTGGGTGTCGTCTGCGGCTGCATGCCGACCAAGGGCATGGCCTTGCCGTTTTTCAGTTACGGCGGTACGAACATGATCAGTACCTTCATTGCCGTCGGTACGATCTTTTCAGTCGGCATTCATAGCGGACAGGACAAGAAGCGTCAGCTGGCGGCCAAGGTCGTCATGCGTTCCGTCAGGTAAATGGCAGACGCGAAGACCATGCCAGCGGTTTTGTCCGTGACCCAGCTGACCCAAATGGTCCGCTCGGCTCTTGAACACTCGTTTCCGTCCGTCGATCTCGAGGGTGAGGTCAGTGGCTTCAAGCTTTATCCGAGCGGGCATGCCTATTTCACGCTCAAGGACGCGAACTCTCAGCTTTCCGCCGTGATGTTCAAGGGTGCCTTTGACGCATGTGACTGTCGGAATTCGATTCAGGATGGCGTTCAGCTCAAGGTTCGTGGTTCGATTTCGGTCGGCACGCGCAGCCAGTACCAGTTCCACGTGCGGCGGGCTCGACTCGTCGGCGAAGGCGAGCTCATGCAGAGGTTCCTCGAGCTGAAGGCAAAGCTCGGCGCGGAAGGGCTGTTCGCGTCCGAACGGAAACGTCCGTTGCCGTTCCTTCCGCGTCGCATCGGTATTGTGACGAGTCCGGCTGGTGCGGTCATCCATGACATGTGTCGCGTGATGATGCGCCGTTTCCCCGCGTTGGAGATCCGTCTGTTCCCGGCAACGGTCCAAGGGGCTTCCGCGCCAGCCTCGCTCATCGCCGGGCTTGAGTATTTCAACGCCGCGCTGGATGGGTGGAAGCCCGACCTCATCATTTTCGGTCGCGGCGGCGGAAGCTACGAGGACCTCTTCTGCTTCAACGACGAACAGCTCGTCCGCATCGTCGCGGATTCTCGGATTCCGACGATCTCGGCCGTCGGACATGAGACGGACTTCACGCTTTGTGATTTTGCCGCGGATCTGCGGGCTGGCACGCCATCGATGGCGGCTGAACTCGCGGTTCCCGAACTCTCGAAGCTGCGGGAAAAGCTGAAAGACGCGATGTCGGCTTCCGTCGCGGCGCTTCGCGGCAAATACGAGTGGTATGCTCAGCGTACGGATATGCTCGGGGAGGCCCTTGGCACGTCCTTGAAGTCCTATCAGTCTGAGGCGGCCGGCCGTGTCTCCGAACTCTCGTCGTCGCTTCGCTTGCTCGGCGCGGAAATGTCCGCCTCCTGCGCACTGGCCAAGCAGAGGGTCTCGGCGCTTTCGGAGGCGCTTTCCGCTGCGCTTAGGCTTTCGCTTCAGAAGGCGGAGTCCTCGCTTGAGACGCTTTCATCCAAGCTGGCCTTGTTATCTCCCTATTCGGTCCTGGAGCGCGGTTACTCCCTGACGACGGACGCCTCGGGCGCGGTTGTTTTCGATGCCGATTCGCTCAAGGCCGGTGATCGTATTCGCACCCGTCTGCGCCATGGCGAGGTTGAGTCCGTCGTAGCCGCGAAGTGACGGCCTACCTGCGCGCTGTCCGATGGTCGCGAATATGATATAATATGCAACCAATGAAGTACATTTTCGCATTCTTCACGATCATTCTGGCGTCGGCGGTCCTGGCTGAGAAGCGTCCGTTCGAGCGCTATCAGACAATCATCGATCGGCGTCCGTTCGGCCAGCCGCCGCCGGGCTACAATCCCGAGCAGTTTGCGAGCGAGGCCGCCCGCAATCCGGGCAAGACGGAGGCGGAGCTGTCCAAAGAGCAGCAGCAGCTTCAGAAGGCGGTCGCGCTCTTTGCGATCAACATCGATCCTGACGGGTCCACGATGGTCGGCTTTTCCGACATGTCGGATCCGAAGAGTCCGGCCTACTACTACATGCCCGTTGGCGAGACGCGCAACGGCTGGTTCGTCAAGGAGGCGAGTCCTTCTTCGACCAATGCGTTCATGACGGTGGTCAAGGACGGCGTTGAGGTCACGCTCAAGCTGGGCGAGTCCTCTGTTGCCGCGGCCGATCCCAAGTCGGGTGGCGGCCGTGTCGGCCGTCCGGGGGGCGGTGGCCGCAGTCCCTTGCTGCGTCGTGCCGGCGGTTCTGATTCGCCGGCGCCGATTGTCGGCCGTCGTGCCCGTCGTGAGCAGGAGGAGGCGGCGAAGGCCGCCGCCATGCGCGAGGAAGAGGCGCGTCTGCAGGAGCAGAAGCGCAAGGAGGAGGAGGCCGCGGCCCAGGCCGAGGTCGAAAAGGCCGTGCGTGAACAGGAGCGCGAGGAACAGCGTCAGCAGCTGATGAAGATCCAGGAAGAGCTTCGCCGCGCCCGCGAGGAAAAGGAATTGCAGAGGCAGAAGGAGGCCGCGGCGGATGAAGAGGATAACGACTAGTCTCGAGGAGTTCCGCGAAGAGCTGCTGCGGACTGGCGGGTATCAGACCCAGGCGTCCCATCGCGCTCACGAACGTGCGAAGGCTGGCGCCTTGACGACGTTGAAGTTCTCGTTGGGCATGTCTGGCGTCTTTCCGAAGTGTGCGATCTACGAGCCGCTCGGCAAGCTGTCGATCGACCGCTGGGCGCATTTCTGCTTTTCGACGGTCACCTGCGCCGAGAGTCTCGGCATGAACGTGATGGTCGAGGGCTTCAAGCAGCGTGAGGCCTATGACGGTCCGGTGATGTTCCTGTGCAATCACATGTCGACGGTCGAGACGCTGTTGTTGCCGCCGATTCTCCTGACTTACGGTCCGTTGAGCTATGTTGCCAAGGCCTCGCTGTCGAAGCTGCCGTTCCTCGCCGATGCGGCGGCGCATACGGGGATGATCCCGGTCGGGCGCAAGTCTCCAAAGGAAGACCTGATGACGATGCTGACGCGCGGCGTGGAGCGCATCTCCTCCGGCGAGAGCTTCCTGATCTTCCCGCAGGGCACGCGTCAGCAGGTGTTCAGTCACAAGGTCTATTCGTCGATTGGCGCAAAGCTCGCGGAGAAGGCGGGGTGTCCGATCGTCCCGATCGTGGTGGACACGCGCTGTCAGCCGACGCGCGAGAGGGGTCTGCTTCGCAAGGTCTTCAAGGACTTCGGTCCCGTGGACACCTCGAAGGACATCCGTTGCGCCTGTGGGCCTGTCATTCCGCATGGGAAGTCCAAGGTGATGCACGAGGCCGCGTTTGACTGGATGGCCTCCAAGCTCGAGTCCTGGGGGCTTCCGACCGAGCACTGACGCGTCCTGAAACTTTTGGG
>CALZAJ010000076.1 GCA_945613785.1 uncultured Verrucomicrobiota bacterium
CGGCGCACGGACGAGTTCGATCGCCGCGTCCGCCCGGTTCGTCACATTGCCGACGAGCACGGTCGAGACCTTGGCGCCGAGACGCGCGAAGCGACGGGCCGCCGCCTCGGGACCGGTCTCGGTCGTGGAGCGTCCGTCGGTCACGAAGACCGCACCGGCGAGTTCCTCGGAGGGGATGCGGTCCAGGGCCTGCTCGAGCGCCGCGGCATAGTCGGTCCTCTCACCGCCGAAGGCGAACGGTTCGACGTCATAGCGCTTGCCGAGGTTCTTCTCGAGCATCGCCGCGACATTGGTCGCAGTCTCGTAACGGACGACGCCGTTGGTCTGTCCGTCGGCATCCGCATCCGCCCGCATCATCGAGAGCGAAGCGTCGGTGAAGACGGCCACGCGCCGGTGGATCGTCCGGGTGACGTCATGCGTACAGGAGATCTGCAGAAGCATCCAGAGAAGCGCGAGAAACGCGAGCGTGCGGAGCACGAGGCGCGCGCGCGACGGAATCGCACCGCCGCGTTCGTTGTCGAGACGACGGCAGAGGAGAAGCTCCGCGATCAGCAGGAGAAGCGCGACGATGCCGAGGGGACGGCAGATCTCGACGCCGAAGCTGCGTCCGACGATCGCCGCGAGTGCATCGTCCGCGCTACGGGCATAACCGAGGTCGATGGAGACGGAGATGGCGTCCGTCGCCTCCGCATCGAGCGGCGTGAGGTCGCCCTCGCGGGCGCGCCACTTGAGATCTGTCGTCACCGGGAAGGAGTTCGTGCCGGCGATCGAGTAGACAAGCTCGTGGGCGAACGGGACGAAGTCGGGACGCGTCGGGAAGGCGGTCGTGTCGAGATCGAACGGAAACGCCGAGATCGCGGTGCGGCCCTTGCCGTAACGCGCGGTGACAATGGCGGCCGAGCCGTCGGAGAAACGCTCGGCGACATCGATTCCGTTGGTCAGCGCGAATTCGTCGAATTCGACGCGCGCAGCGACGGGCGCCTTCGAGAACGTGACGTCGCGGAGGCGGTCGTTCCAGTTCGTCCAGGCGACCGAGAAGACGTCGTTGGTGTAGAAGTCGGTCTGGGCCTTGACGCCCGGGACCGTGAGGAGTCCGCCGCCCGCCTTCACCCATTTCGTCAGGTTGGTCGTGGCCTTCGGAGACAGGAACGGGACGTCGCAGAGGACGGTCGCGGCAATGCCGTTAAAGGTCTCAGGCTTCTCGAGTTCGGCCGCACGGACCGTGCGGGGACGGACCAGGAAGACCGCGTTGGTGCCGCGGAGCTCCGGACGGAGCGCGGCGTCGAGGAAGGAGGTCGGACGCTTGAAGCCGGTCTCCGAGGGGCGTCCGTTCACGAGCAACACGTCCAGCGACTCGACGACATCGACGGGATTGGTCACCGTGCTGTCGCTCGCGATGTCATCGGGAAGGCTCAACGATGCGACAACCTCATGGCGGCCCTTCGTCTCGAACGAGCACGGGAACTCGAAGGTACGGGAGAGACCCGGCAGGATCTGTCCGACCGGCGCACGGGCGATTTCCGCGCCGTCGAGGGTCAGGACCGTGTCGCCAGGCGAAAACGCCTCGGAGCCGGAGTTGACGACCGTGACGGAGAACGTCAGCGGACGGTCGGTGCCGACGATGCGGCGCGAGGGGATGACGGACGCGATGGCGGCGTTCTTGACGTGCTCGGGCCGTTCCAGTGCGCGCCAGATGACGGGCGGACGGCGCTGGAAGCGCGCGAAGAGACGCTCGACGCGACCCCATTCCGCAGCGTCGTCGGGACGCCAGCCGTAGGCCTGTCCGTCGCCGAAGACGATGACTTCCTTAGCGGGATTGTTGCCCGCGGCCAGGACTTGTCCGGCCGCCGCGAGAGTGCGGGGGGCGTCCATCGTATCCTCGCCGGCCTCGATCTTCTCAAGGAGGTCGAGGACCTCACGCTTCGAGGAGATCGGAGAGGCGGTGAGAATCGTCGGCTGCCGGTCGCCGAGGACGACGCCGAAGGCCGTGCCCTTCGGGGAGAGCTTCACGAGCTCGCGGGCTTCCTCGAGGGCGCGGGCGATGCCGAGGCGGCCCGTCGCGTCGGGAAGACGCATCGACGCCGAGGTGTCGAGCACGATCACGACGTCCTTGTCCATGCCCTTCGATCCGAACAGGTGGAGTTCGGGGAGGAACGGACGCGCAAAGGCGAAGACCGCAAAGACGATCACAAGCGTCCGCAGCACGAGGAGGATGATGTCCTCGATCATTAGCTTGCGGCGCTTGCGCTGCATCGACTCCTTGAGGAACATCCACGCGCCCCACAGGACACGTTCGGCGGTCCGCTTGCGGAGAAGGTGGAGGATGATCGGCGCCGAGGCCGCGACCAGTCCGAGCAGCATCCAGGGTACGACGAAGGACATCAGCGGCCACCTCCCCTCTGGTGATAGCGGACGAAGATGTCGGCGAGGGCGCGGTCAAACGGCACCGAGGTCTCGACCGTCTCGAGCGTGACGTGCATTTCGCCGCAGCCGCGCTTGAGCTCCGCCTGATGGCGATTGTAGTTCTCGAGGTATTCGCGGCGGATCGCGCGCGTGTCGACATCGAATGCCTGCGGGGACTCGAGGTTCTCGAAGCGCTTCATCTGCTCGAACGGGAAGGTGCGCTCTTCGGCGGCGATCGTCTGGATCGCGATGACCTCGTGGTTGCGGAAGCGGAGATGGTGCAGCGCCTTGAGGAGTTCCGCGCAGGGCGAATAGAAGTCGCTGACGATGAAGACGACGGACCGCCGTGGAATGCGCTCGGCGATCTCGTGCAGGACGTCCGCCATCTCCGTCTCGTCGCCGGGACGGACGGCGTCGATGGTCTCGAGGATGTTGCGGACCTGCGCCGGC
Organism: uncultured Verrucomicrobiota bacterium; assembly: GCA_945613785.1. Taxonomy (GTDB): domain Bacteria; phylum Verrucomicrobiota; class Kiritimatiellia; order RFP12; family UBA1067; genus UBA1067. The sequence goes on from CALZAJ010000076.1 coordinate 2,854, forward strand.
TGGGACTTGGCGGGCATGAAGGACCTCACCGCGGTGTCGTAGGTGACGAAGCCGACGGCGTCCTGCTGAGTGACGAGCAGGTAGGAGATCGAGGCGGCGAGATGACGGGCGTAGTCAAGCTTGGAGAGTCCGTTCGCCGCGGACTCGCCGCGGTAGGCCATCGAGCCCGAGACGTCGAGGACGACCGTCGCGCGCAGGTTGGTCTCGTCGACGTACTGCTTGATGTAGAAGCGCTGACGGCGCGCGACCAGCTTCCAGTCGAGGTTGCGCAAGTCGTCGCCGGCCACGTACTGGCGGTGCTCGGCGAACTCAACGCTCGAGCCCTTGCGGGCGCTGCGGTGCTTGCCCGAAATGAAGCCGTCGACGGTGCCGTGCGCCAGGAACTCCAGGCGTCCGATCGTCTTCAGCGCCGCCTCCGGCAGCCACTTCATGTAAGGAGCTTCAGCCATGCGGGTCCTTAGACGTCGAGCTCGTCGTGTCCCTTCACGTGCTCCAGCAGACGCTTGATGACGTCGTCCGTCGTGATGCCGGCGGCTTCCGCGTTGAACGTCGTCGCGATGCGGTGTCGCATGACCGGGAGGGCTGCCCACTTGACGTCGGCCGTGGTCGCATAGGCGCGGCCGTTGATGACGGCACGGGCCTTGGCCGCGGTGACGAGCGACATGCCCGCGCGCGGACCGGCACCCCAGGAGACGAGCTCCTTGACGAACTCGGGGGCCTCAGGCGTGTTCGGGCGCGTGGCGCGGACGAAATCGCAGGCGTATTCGATGACGTGGTCGGCGGCCGGGACGCGGCGGACGACCGCCTGGAGCGCCAGGATGTCCTCGGCGGACAGGACCTTGCCCGGCTTCTCGCCGCCGGCACCGGTGGTCTGGCGCAGGATCGCGCATTCCTCGGCGCGGGTCGGATAATCGACCTTGATGTTGAAGAAGAAGCGGTCGAGCTGAGCTTCGGGAAGCGGATAGGTGCCTTCCTGCTCGATCGGGTTCTGGGTGGCCAGGACGAAGAACGGTTCGGCGAGCTGGTAGGACTCGCTGCCGACCGTGACGCAGTGCTCCTGCATCGCCTCGAGCAGCGCGGCCTGGGTCTTCGGCGGCGTACGGTTGATTTCGTCCGCGAGCAGCATGTTGGTGAAGATCGGTCCGCGCACGAAGCGGAAGACGTGCTTGCCCGTCGCGCGGTCCTCGTCGAGGACCTCCGTGCCCGTGATGTCGGCCGGCATCAGGTCGGGCGTGAACTGCACGCGCTTGAAGCTGAGGTCGAGGACTTCGGAAAGCGTGCGCACGAGCAGCGTCTTCGCGAGGCCGGGGACGCCCGTGAGGAGCGCATGGCCGCGGGCGAAGATCGCGGTGAGGACCTGCTCAATCATGTCCTCCTGGCCGACGATCGTCTTCGCAAGTTCGCGCTTCATCTCGCCGAACTTCATGTGAAGGGTCTCGACGCGCTTGACGTCGTCTTCGTTGAGCTTCTGGTTCATTTCGTTTCCTTTCCTTCTTCGTCCGCGTCGACCGTCTCGTCGCGCTGGTAGATGGGGAGCATGCGATACGGGACCGTGAAGGCCAGGATCGCCATGGAGGTGGAGTAGACGGGATTGCTCTCGTCACCGTTGCCGCGCCAGGAACCGTCCGGCTTCTGCCGCTGCAGGTACGTCTCGTACATCCAGCCCTCGAAGTCCTTCCAGAGGTCACCGCCGAGCTGGAAGAGTCCTTGCGAGGTATAGTAAAGTCCGTAATGGACGTTGCCATGGTTCGCGGCGAGGGCGCGACGGTAGGTCTTCGCCACATACTGGGCGCCCTTCATCGCATCGGGATCGAGATGCTTGCCGCAGAGCTCGAGGCAGAGGATTGCCGCGCCCGTGAGACGTTCGGCATGCTGTCCGTTGTTCCACTGATAGCTGAAGCAGCCGTCGTTCTCGCGCTGGCAGCGCTTGATGTAGAGGACCGCCTTCTCGATTGCATCGACCGGGAGACGGACGCCGTTCAGGCGCGCGCTACGCAGGGCCATCAGGCACCAGCCGCTGCAGGAGAGATCGGAATCGTTCGAGAACGGCTGGTAGCGCCAGCCGCCGAGGTGCGCAGGATGGCTCTTCTTCTGGTTCTGCGCGTCGAGAATCACCCTCACGGCCTGCGGCAGGATCTCGTCGATCCGCGCCTGGCGCGCGTCATCGACCATGCCGCTCATCTCGGAGAGGAACAGCGTGCCGATCGCATGGGCATACATGCGCCCGTTGGCCTTCGCGCCCATGTAGCCGCGGAACTGCGCGTTGCCCGACATGTCCGCCGTCGAAAGGACGTAGTCGAGACTTTTCAGGATCATCTCGCCATAGGGTTCGGACCCGGGCAGATGGCCCTTGGAGAGACAGGCCATGCCCACGAGCGCGGGAAGCGCGGCGGAATCGCCGTACTGGCCCTGGAAGGACCCGTCCGGACGCTGCTGGGTCGCAATGAATTTCAATCCGCTTTCCACCGCACGGTCAACCTCGTCCGCCTCTGGCGAGAACGTGGAGGACCCGCTCAGGACCTTCCAGAGCGGCGAGCCCGAACTGACGGACTCCGTGCGGCCGGCCGCCGACTCCGTCTTGACGGCAACAGCCGCCAGAACCGAACCGACACCCATGGCCACCGCGGCAAAACCGAGGAGAATGGCGAGAGCCGCAACCGACGAGCGGCGGAAAAGCCAACCCTTCGGACGCGTCGCCTTCAGGAGGCGGGCCGTGAAATCGGGCGAGAGCTCCGTCTGCGACAGCATCGCATGCAGCGCGTCCTTCGCATAGTGCAAACGGCTGCGAACGGTCCCTTCGGGGACACCGGTCACCTTCGAGATTTCCGCCGTGGACATCTCCTCGAAGAAACGCAGGACGACCACTTCGCGGAAATTGTCCGGGAGCATCTTCACGGCCGTCCTGACCGCCTCAGCGCTACCGCGGAAAACGAATTCCTTGAACGGATTCGATTCGTCCTCAACATCCGGCATTTCCCCGCGCGCGAGCATCTCGGGACGCGCAGACTTCTTGCGGAGATCCATGCGGTGGAAGTTCAGCAGGATCGTGTAAATCCAATAATAAAAGGATCCCGTCGGACGAAACTCGTCAATCTTCAGAATCGCCTGCTCAAACGCGCGAAAGACCAGGTCCTCCGCCTCATGCGAATCGCGGCAGAGCATCTCCGCGGCCGTCGTCAACCGCGCACGGTACTCTGCGACCAGACGCTTCGTTCCCGACTCTCGGTCGGCCTTGATTTCCTCGTAGATTTCCATTGCTACATCAATAACAATGCGTCAGACAGAGAAGTGTTCAATCTTTTTTCGCTTGAAATGATAATTTGAAAAAAGCGAGATTTTTCATCATTTTCAAACGTCCTGCGCCAAAAAATTCAGCTCGCTCGCGGCAAGGCCACGCGGTTCCCGGGGAAGTAGCGAAGACGTCCTTTGAGCCGTAGCGTCATGCAGAGGGCATTGACCTTCGCCACGGGCAGTTTCGTCTTGCGGACCAATTCGTCGATCGAGATTCCCTCGACGTCCACGTGGCGCATGACAAGGGCTTCCTCGACACTGTAAGGCGGAGCCGGCGGGACGGTGGACGCCGAGCCGGCTTCGGGGATGGCGGACGAGTCCGGATGCGCTTTCCGCGTCCCTTGCGACGTTCGACCGCCCTTCGGTGCGGACAGCTTCGTACGCGGCAGGAGTTCGCTCATTTCCTCCTCGACATCGCGCGCGTTACGGACCAGACGGGCGCCCTCGCGAATGAGCTTGAGGCAGCCCTGACTCGAGCGGCTGTCGACGCGTCCGGGAACCGCCATGACGGTCCGCCCGAGATCTGCAGCAATCCCCGTCGTAATGAGCGTACCACTCTTAAGGGGCGACTCGATGGCGATCACGCCACGGGCAAGGGCCGCAACCACGTGGTTGCGTTGCGGGAAAGTCTGGGTGTCAGGGGCGCGGCCAAACGGGAACTCGCTCACGACCGCACCGCCCTTGGCGACAATCTCGCGAGCGAGTTCGCGGTTTTCTTCGGGATAGAATCGGTCGAGACCCGAGCCGATCACGCCAACCGTCACGCCCCCCGCGGCCAACGCGCCCTTGTGGGATTCCGCATCGATACCCAGCGCGAGACCGGACAGGATCATCCAGCCGCCTTCTGCGAGCGCGCGGGCAAAGCCAAACGCCTGGTCGAGTCCGTAAGGCGTCGCCCGCCGCGTGCCGATCAGGGCCAGCGCGGGTTTGGAAAGCGCCTTCACGTCCCCCTTTACGTACAGGGTCAGCGGACGTCCGGGGGCGTCCTTCAACTGCTGCGGATAGTCGTCGTCCGCCGGCGTCAGAATCTCGACCCCAAACTTCTTGGCCAGACGGAACTCGTTCTGCCAGTCCACTTCACCACCCGCGCGCGAGACCTTCTTCGGATAGTTCTCCCAGGCCGCAACGACCGACCCGAACTTCGCCACGAATTCGCCAACCTTGACCGATCCGACCTGTTCTGTGAGATTAAATGCAACGTAAGCTTCTTTTTCGGTCATGGCACTTGCAAGATACGAAGAAATTATGATATACTTTGAACTCGTTGAACAAACGGCCCCATCGTCTATCGGTTAGGACACGAGCTTTTCATGCTTGGTAGAGGAGTTCGACTCTCCTTGGGGCTGCC
>CALZAJ010000077.1 GCA_945613785.1 uncultured Verrucomicrobiota bacterium
GAATTTTGAAATCCTTAAAGGGGAGTGGATGTTACACGGAAAAATCACACCCTTTTTACCATACTGTACTCAATTGTGTAATGCACTTCGGTCTCTCTTTTGCTAGAATATCAAATCATGACTAAAACCATTTTTACTGTTACGGCGGCACTTGCCGCAGGTTGCGCACTTGCGCAATTGTCTGATGACGAAGCCCTCAAGGCGGCGAAGGAAACCCTCGCCAAGATGACACTGGAGGAGAAGACTCAGCTTCTCGCTGGATCGGGCACGATGACGCTGGCGGCGATTCCGCGCGTGGGCATCAACGCGGAGTGGACAATGAGCGACAACAGCTCGACGGTCCGTCCCGCGATGAACCGTTGGGACTGGGGCTATCCGCAGCCCCGCAGCGAGAACACCAAGCTTCCGTCCCTTTCCGCCCTCGCGCAGACCTGGGACGTCGAATGGGCCCGCAAGCACGGCGAGACGCTGGGCGCTGAAATGCGTGACCGCGGCGTGGACGAGCTGCTCGGTCCGGGCGTCAACATCATGCGCACCCCGCTCAACGGACGCAACTGGGAGTATCTCGGCGAAGACCCCGTCCTCGCGGCCAAGCTCTGCGTCCCGATGATCAAGGGCGTCCAGAGCTACGACGTCGCCGCGACGGTCAAGCACTTCTGCCTCAACAACCAGGAGTGGAACCGCAACCACGTCGATACGCACGTGGACGCGCGCACGTTCAACGAAATCTATCTGCCCGCGTTCAAGGCGGCCGTCCAGGAGGGCGAGGCCCTCTGCGTGATGACGAGCTACAACAAGGTCGACGGAATCTGGGCCAGCGAGAACAAGTACAACCAGCGCGGCATCCTGCGTGACCGCTGGGGCTTTAAGGGCCTGATCGAGACCGACTGGGGCGGGCAGCACAGCTGCGATTTCGCCATCAACAACGGCGGCGGCATCGAAATGCACTGGGGCCAGGGCATCAAGTACCTCTACAACCCGAAGGAAGGCAAGTTCCCGCTCGCCGAGGCCGTGCGTGCCGGCAAGGTCCCCGAGGCGAATGTCGACGAGGCCGCGCTCCACACTCTCTACGTGATGGCCAAGACGGGCTTCCTCACGGGCGCGCCGCGCAAGGCCGGCGAGCGCAACACGCCGAAGCACCAGCAGATTGCCCGCGGCGAAGGCGCCGATTCCATCGTCCTCCTCCGCAACGCGAAGGGCCTGCTGCCGCTCAAGACCGAAGGCGTCAAGAAGGTCCTTGTGATCGGCAAAGGCGCGAACGACAAGCAGTGCGGCAAGGGCTGCTCCGGCGAGGGCAACGTCCCCTACGAGATCACGCTCTTCGCCGCGGTCAAGAAGCGCTTCGCCGAGGCCGAGGTCAAGCTCATGCCGTTCTGCGCGAAGATGGAGATCGCCACGACCGACACCTCCAATGCCGCCATTGCGGGCGGACACGTCGAGCAGAAGACGAAGGTCGACTACTGCGACCCCGCCGAGCTCAAGGCCGCCGCGGAAGCCGCGGACCTCGTGATCGTCTTCACGGGCACGGAACTCGGCTATCAGGAGAACATGGAGTCCGAGAGCCGCGACCGCGTTGAGTTCTGCCTGCCGCCGGCCCTCCAGGCCGCCATGCACACGATCCTCGACTGGAAGCTGCCGAACCTCGTGGTCGTCTCCCGCTCCGGCACGCCCGTCGGTTACACCTGGACGGACAAGGCGGACACGCTCGTCCAGACCTCCTACCTCGGCATGGAGGAAGGCAACTCGATCGTCGACGTCCTCGTCGGCGACGTGAACCCCTCGGGTAAGCTCGCGCAGTCCTGGCCGAAGGCCTATGCCGACACGGCCGTCGCGCAGTGCGGCACCTACAACGGACAGAACGTCTCCTACAACGAGCGCTTCTACGTCGGCTACCGCTGGTTCGAGCACAAGAAGATCGAGCCGCTCTTCCCGTTCGGTTTCGGCCTTTCCTACACGACGTTCGCCTATGGCGATCCGTCCGTCGTCAAGACCGGCGACACCTGGGAGATCTCGGTTCCCGTCACCAACACGGGCAAGGTTCCCGGCCGCGAGGTCGTCCAGATCTACGCCGCCTATCCGGGCGCGAAGGTCGAGCGCTGCGAGAAGGAGCTGAAGGGCTTCGCCAAGACGCAGCTGCTCGGACCGGGCGCGACCGAGACGCTCAAGATCAAGGTGACCGAACGTGACCTCGCCTACTGGGACGATTTCACCAACCGCTTCACGACGGATGCGGGCGACTATGAGTTCCTCGTGGGCGCGTCTTCCGTCGACATCCGCGGCAAGATGGCGGTCAAGGTCGCCGGCACCACGCTTTACAGGGACTAAGGGGTCAGCCATGGCGAAGCTTCATCTGGGCGTTCTGGGGTCGGGCTCCGGCTCGAACATGCAGTCCATCGTCGACGCGATCGAAGCGGGCACGCTCGACGCGGAGATCAAGGTCGTGCTCGCGGACTTCCCGGACGCGAAGATCCTGGACCGTGCACGCAAGCACAACATCCCGTGCCAGTTCCTCGACTGCTCGCCGTGGAAGACGAAGCTCGCGGACGCCGCGGAAGAGAACTGCATCAAGATCCTCAAGGACGCCGGGGTCGACACCGTCGTCCTCGCGGGCTTCATGCGCATCGTCAAGCCCAAGCTTCTCGAGGCGTTTCCGAACCGCGTCCTGAACATCCACCCCGCGCTGTTGCCGGCGTTCCCGGGCGTCCATAGCTGGACTCAGGCGCTGGACTACGGCTGCAAGGTCGCGGGCGTGACGGTCCATTTCGTCGATGCCGGCACCGATTCGGGTCCGATCATCGTCCAGAAGGCCGTCCCCGTCCTCGAGGACGACACGCCCGAGACCCTCCATGCGCGCATCCAGGTGCAGGAGCACATCGCCTTCCCCGAGGCGCTGAACATCCTCGCCTCCGGCAAGTACCGCATCGAAGGCCGCCGCGTGCGCATCGGGTGATTGCACGCGAAAGATAAGGAGACATGAAGGAGTCGAACAATGAGTTCAATTGCACCGATTGTCGCCCTGGGAGCGTGCTGCCTGGCCGGGCTGGCCGTTGCGGAACCGACGGTTCATCCGCGCGTTGTCATCGTTCGGCTGCAGGACGATACGGATTCGCATAACGAGCTTGTCTTTGAGACGGAATATCTGCTGGCGGCCAACGAGAAGCCGTTTGATGTTGCGGCCCCTGCGATCTTCTGGGAGGATTCTCTCACCGGACGCGGCCGTGCTTACTTCCGTCCGGCACCGCTCCCGCATGCGCGCCCCGTGAAGACGATGGACTTCCATGTCGATCCGGTCCGTGGCGTCAGAGTCCTTCCGGGCGCCGAACCGTGTGTGGAAGTCGCATACGAGGGCGGACGCCTCGGACGCATTCGCGCGGCGACGGATTTCCAGCGTCAGTTCAGGCCATATGTCTCTGGGCGCGACGGAGTCTTCGTGTCGAACACCTGGGGCGACGGCAACCGTGATGCGTGCATCAACGAGGCCTTCCTCATGAAGGAGGTCGCGGCCGGTGCGGAACTGGGTGTCGACGTCATCCAGATCGACGACGGATGGCAGAAGGGGCGCTCGGCCAATTCGGCCGCGTTGAAGCCAGGTGAGCAGGGACGCTGGGGTTCCTGGTGGGATTTTGCGGGTTTCTGGGACGTGGATCCCGTCCGTTTCCCCCACGGACTCGAACCCGTCGTCGCAGCGGCCCGCGAGAAGGGCCTGAAGTTCGGACTCTGGTTCGGGCCCGATTCGACGGACGACGCGAAATATTGGGAGAAGGATGCGGAACTCCTTCTGGCCCTGCATCGCCGTCTCGGCATCGACTATTTCAAGCTGGATTCGATGAAGACGCTGACGCCGCTGGCGCTCGAGCGTCAGACAAAGCTGATGGAACGACTGATGACGCGATCGGATTCCCGCATGACCATCGACCTCGATGTGACGGCCGGTGTACGTCCGGGATATTACGGCTTCCCGAAGGTTGGCCCTGTCTTCGTCGAGAACCGGTACATCCGTCCGAACGAGGGTCGCCTCTGGTGGCCGCACCTCACGCTTCGCAATCTCTGGTCGCTGTCTGCGGTCGTCGATCCGGCGCGTCTCCGCATGGAGGTCCTGAATCCGCGGCGAGGGCCCGAACTCTATCCCGAGAACGATCCGCTCGCGCCGACGCGTTGGCCGGAGGATGCCATCTTCGCCATCTCGATGTTCTCCTCGCCACTCGGCTGGTTTGAGATCCAGAATCTCCAGCCCGAGACCGTCGCGGCGTGGAAGCCGCTCATCGAACGCTGGAAGGAGGAACGCGATGCCGTCCATGAGGGATATGTCTACCCGGTCGGCAAGCGTCCAGACGGCGTGTCCTGGACGGGGTTTGTGGCGGGGGCCAAGAACGGTTCCTCCGGTTCGGTACTGCTGTTCCGTGAGCTCTCGGACGATCAGGCTTTCGAGCTCGACCTCTCGGGCATGATTGCCGCGGAAGGGCTCACGGCCTCCGTCATCGGCGGACGCGGACGCGTCGCCTTGTCCGGCAAGACGCTCGTCGTCTCCGTGCCGGAAAAGTTGGATTTCATCTGGGTCAAGATCAAGTGAGGACTTGCGGCGAGACCCGCCTGCTGAAGATTCGCTCGCGCGTCGGTTGTCCGAATGAAAAGAACGCGGCAGCGTCGGATGGACGCTGCCGCGGTTGTTTTGTCCTGAAAGTGATCCCGTTAGAGCGGGAGCTTGCGTGCGTGTGCGAGGGCACGGACGACGAGCGAGGCGCCGTTGGCGCAGTCGCCGACGCAGTAGACGTTAGCCTCTGGCTTGCTGATGAGCGCCGTGCGCGGCGTCTGCGCGAGCTCGAGCTGCTTGACGATCGGATGGTCCGTCGGGACGCCCGTGAAGCCCATGGCGAGGAACACGAGGTCGGCCTTGATGACTTCCTTCGTATCCGGCACGGCGGCGAACTTAAGCGGCTTGCCGTCGGGTGAGAACTCCCACTTCACCGTCTCGACCTCGACTCCCGTCACGTGCAGGTTGCGGCCCGTGAAGCGAAGCGAGTTGAGGTCCCAGCGGCGCGTGCAGCCCTCCAGGTGGCTGGAACTCGTGCGGAGCATGTAGGGCCAGAGCGGCCACGGTGTGGACGGCGAACGCTCTTCCGGCGGCTTGGGCATGATCTCGATCTGGGTGACGGATGCCGCGCCCTGGCGAGTCGCGGTGCCGACGCAGTCGGAACCCGTGTCGCCGCCGCCGATGACGAGGACGTTCTTGCCCTTGCAGTCGATCGGGTTGGCGGGAATCTCACCGCCGATGGCCTTGTTCTGGTTGCCGAGAAGCTCGAGCGCCAGGTGGATGCCCTTGAGTTCGCGCCCGGGAATCTTGAGGTCGCGAGCCGCGGGCGTGCCGATGGCGACGACGATGGCGTCATAGCGCTTGAGCATGTAGTCCGCAGCGACGTCCTTGCCGACCTCGGTGTTGGTGACGAACTTGATGCCTTCCGCCTCGAGGATCTTCTGACGACGGTCGATGATCGCCTTGTCCAGCTTGAAGTAGGGGATGCCGTAACGGAGGAGTCCGCCGATGTTGGCGTTCTTCTCATAGACCGTCACGTGCCAGCCCTTGCGGCGGAGGGTGGCCGCGGCGGAGAGTCCGGCGGGACCTGCGCCGATGACGGCGACGCGCTTGCCGTTCTCGGCGGCCGGCGGATGCGGGACGACCCAGCCGTTCTTGAAGGCGGTCTCGATGATCAGCTTTTCGCTCTGGCGGATCATCACGGACTCCTCGTCGAGCTGGCGGACGCAGCAGGACTCGCAAAGTGCGGGACAGATGCGGGCCGTGAACTCCGGGAAGTCGCTGTTGACGCTGAGGAGTTCGTAGGCGCGCTTCAGGTCGCCGGCCGCGACGGCGCGGTTCTCGTCCGGGACGAGATTGCCGAGCGGACACCCCGAGCCATGGCAGAAGGGAAGTCCGCAGCTCTGGCAGCGCTCGACCTGCGGCTTGAGGTCTTCAAGGGTGAAGAGCTTCTCGACTTCCTTGAAGTCGCCCTTGTGCTCTTCCATCGGACGGTAATAATCGTGAATGCGTTCCATATCAGAGATTCCGGTTTTCGGTTGTCGATTGTCGGTTGTCGTCCTCACGCCTCCTTGACGGGGACGACCTTCACGAACTTGGGGCGGTAGGACGCCCAGTTGGCGAGGATGCGCTTGCCGCGCGGGGAAGCCGTACGGGCGACGTGTTCCTCGAGAAGTCCGAGGAGTTCCTTCTCGTCGTCCGAACCGGTCTCGACGGTCGCGAGGTCGATCGAGTCGAGGTTGCAGCGGAGGTCGAAGTCGCCTGCCTCGTCGAGGACGTAGGCGACGCCGCCCGTCATGCCCGCGCCGAAGTTGACGCCGGTCGCACCGAGGACGACGACCTTGCCGCCCGTCATGTATTCGCAGCCGTGGTCGCCGACGCCTTCCGTGACGAGCGTGACGCCCGAGTTGCGGATGGCGAAGCGTTCGCCGGACTGTCCGTTCAGGAAGATCTTGCCTTCCGTGCCGCCGTAGGCGATGACGTTGCCAGCGATCATGTTCTCTTCGGGCTTGAAGCCGAGCTCGTCGTACTTCGCCGGGTCAATCGCCGGCCTGATCACGATGGTGCCGCCCGAGATGCCCTTGCCGACGAAGTCGTTGGCCTCTCCCTTGAGGTCGAAGGTCACGCCCTGCGCAAGGAACGCGCCGAACGACTGACCCGCGACGCCGGAGAAGGCGACGGTGAGGGAGTCCTCGGCCAGCGTATGCGCACCGCACTGGGTGGCGACTTCGCCCGAGAGTTCCGTGCCGACCGTGCGCTGCACGTTGGTGATGACGCGTTCGAGCTTCTGGGGCTTCTTCGCCAGCGCGGCGAAGTCGACGGCCGGCAGGAGCTCGTGGCGGTCGTAGTCGTCGAAGACATACGGATTCGCGCCCTCGGTGTAGTGGAGGCACGTGCCTTTCTCCTGGGCGAAGATGCGCGAGAACTCGAAGCCGGCCGCGCGGGCGAGGTCCTCGTTCTTCTCGAGGAGGTCGGTGCGTCCGATCGCCTCTTCCAGCGAGCGGAGACCGAGCGCGGCGAGATGCTCGCGGACGTTCTCGGCCATGAAGCGCAGGAAGGTGACGACGTGTTCGGGCTTGCCGGTGAAGTGCTTGCGCAGGCATTCGCGCTGCGTGGCGATGCCGACGGGGCAGGTGTCGCAGTGGCAGCGACGGTCCTGGATGCAGCCGATCGAGACGAGCAGGGTCGTGCCGAAGCCGAATTCCTCAGCGCCGAGGATCGCGCCGATGACGATGTCACGGCCAGTCTTGAGCTGTCCGTCGACCTGCAGCTTGACGCGTCCGCGCAGCTCGTTCTTGACGAGCGTCTGCTGCGCTTCGGCGAGACCGAGCTCCCACGGGAGGCCGGCGTGCTTCATCGAGGTGAGCGGGGTGGCGCCCGTGCCGCCGTCAAAGCCGGAGACGAGGACGACGTCCGCATGCGCCTTGGCGACGCCTGCGGCGATCGTGCCGACGCCG
>CALZAJ010000078.1 GCA_945613785.1 uncultured Verrucomicrobiota bacterium
TAGGTCGAGCCGGAGTACTGGTAGCCCTTGAAGAGGTAGCGCATCTCGGTCGCCTCGATGGTGGCCTCCTTGTTGTCGACCGTCATGATGATCGGCGAGGCAATGTACTTGGACCGGCTGTCCGTCTTGACAGCGTGAAGAATCGCGCCAATGTTCAGCTTGTCGGACTTGAAGACCGCATTGAAGCCGTTATTCACGAAGTTGGTCACCATGTTGGACATGGCGGTCATCGCGGACGTGCCGCCGAAGGAGCCGCCGCCCATCGAGTAGGCGCCGCCAGAGAACGCATTGACGAAGCCGTCACGGACAGTCGAAGCCGCCGTCGCCAGGACGTCGCTGATCTCGAAGCCCTCGCCGTACTTCTCTTCGATGTACTGCTGGGTGCTGTCCTCGGGCTCGGTCGCGCTGATCAGGTTGCCATTCTTGTCCTTGACGTACGCAAGGTTGCGGCCGAAACGGTCCTGCGCCGTCGTCGTGGTCGCCGCCTTGCCGCGGCTGATCCAGTCGATGCCGGTCTCGAGTCCGTCGCCGAGGCCGACTTCGATGATGACGGTCTCGATGAGGACCTGCGAGAGACGCACATCCATGGACTCGATGATGGACTCGATCGTCGGGACGAGTTCCTTGTCCGTCATCACAACGAGTCCGTTAATGCGCTTATCGGAGAGGACCGTCGTATTGTCCTTCGAGAGCTCGCCGGCCTTCGCTTCGCCAGAGCGCTTGTTGACGGACGACTTGGGCTGGGCGACGGTCGGCGTGTTGCGCGTCAGGTTACCGCTGTTGCCGATACGGGACGTCGGGTTGTTGCTCGTCTTGGAGTTCTTGGAGCTCGACGAGTTGCCGATGAGGTCGTTGATCATGTCGGACACATCTTCGGAATTCGCGTACTTCAGACGATAGACCTTGACGACCGTATCCGGCGTCGTTTCGACGTCGAGGGCCTCGATCACCTTGTCAAAGAACTTCATGTTCGAGTCGTTGGTGACGATGATGAGCTTGTTCGAGCGCTCGTCGGGAACGATCAGCACGCGGCCGCGGATCATGCCGCGGTCGGCATCGGAAACCGCCGCGATGATCGACTCGAGACTCGTCGGAGTCGGCGCGGGCGCGGGCTGTCCGGGACGGCGCAGGAGCGTCGGGGACGGCGAGTTTCTGCGGTTCGCGGCATTCTGTGCGTTCTGCTGGGCCTTGCCGTCCTTCTCCTGGTACTTCTGGGCGTCCTCGACGATCTTCTGGAGCGCCGCCTGCACGTCAGCCGCCGAAGCGTTCTTGATCTGACGGACGAACACGTTCTCCTGCACGGGCGACGCGATGTCGATCGACTTCGCGATCTTCAGCATGCGCGCGATGTTCTGCTTGGTGTCCGTCACGAGGATCGAGTTGGTGCGCTCGAAGACCTGGAGGAGTCCGTTATTCGACTTGAAGCCCTCGAGCGCCTTCTGCGCCTCTTCGCCGGCGGAGATGTTCTTGAAGGAGATCATCACCGAGACGACCTTGCCGTCCGCCATCGACTTGAGCTCGGGATCCTCGGGATCGAAGAAGAGCGGGATGCCCTCCTTGGTCGCGTCCTTGCGGGCGACGGCACGGACGAACTTCTCGGTCTCGCCGTATTTCTCGATATGGACGCCGTTCATCTCGAGCACGACCTCGATCGCCTCGATCTGCTCTTCCTTCGAAAGCTTCTGGCCGACCTTCGACTGCAGGTCAATCGTCACGTTCGGGACGTTCGGATCCTTGAGGACCGTGCGGTCGATCAGCTTGCCGTAGAACTCGAAGACCGCGTCAAGCGGCATCTTGACCATGTTGAGGTCGCGGTCGACAGCGTCGGAGGACGCCGCAGGAGCCGTCGGCTGCGTCGTGGTCATGCGGTTGCGGACGAAACCCTGGGCGCTCGCCGAAACGGCGGCCAGGACGACGCATACGGGAATCAGCTTCATGATAAAGCGGTTCATTTCCATCTCTCTCCTTTACTTCGACTTCTTTTCGCGACCTTCCGAGGCCTCGTCATCCTTCATGTAGGCGCAGGTCAGGGTCAGGGACCCCTTGAGAAAGCCCGTCTTCGGGTTGGGCTTGAAATTCAACGAACTCACGTCGAACATGCCCTCCGACGTGTTCTCCAGCTCATGGACGAACTTGACGAGCGACTCGAGACCGCCCTCCCAGTTCTTGACATCGAAGGAACGCTCCCACACGTCACCCGCCTGAAGCTCCTCGGCCGGCGTCTCGGAACCGACCTGAATGAAGTTCTTCTGCGCGATCTCACGCAGCTTGCGACGCCAGGTCGTATCGGTGTCGGCATCGGTGCCAAACATCGGCATCTGGGCCTTCTCGGCGTCGTAGCGCTCCGTCCATTCGGCCTTCTCGCCGATCAGACGGCACTCTTTCTTGTACTGCGTGCAGGCCGTCTCGTAGGCCTTGCGCGCCCTGGCCCAGGCACCCGTCTTCGCAGGCAACTGACGCATGAAGAGAATCGCAATGGCACCCGCATACAGCAGGATCACGCCCAGCGTCGAGGCAATCGCCTTCTCCTTGAGGGACATGCCGTTAGCCATCAGTCCTCCTCCTTCGCATAGCGACAATCGACGTCGAACTTCTGGCGCCCGCTCTTGCCGGACGTCGTCGGACCGTTCAGACGCACGTCGCCAAAGAGACGCGGCGTCTCCTCCTCGTCCTCGGACTCCTCGCCGTCACCCGCCTCGAGGGCGATCGACAGCAGCTGATCCTTGAGTTCGTAGACGCTGTTCGGATCATCGGCCTCGCCGGAGAACTTCACGCCTTCATCACGGCGGAAGTTCCAGTTCGACAGCTCGATGTCGTCCGGCAGGCGATCGGAAATCGCCTTGAGAATCTCCAGCGCACCACGTGCATGGTCCGAATACTTGCGCACGAGCATGACCTTCGACCTCATCTCGTTGACTTCCGCGTACTTCTTCGCATGCTCCTTCGAGAGGGACTTCTGATAGTCCGTCAACAGGCCGTAGGTAAACGGCACCCCGAAGATGACGCCCATCAGCAACAGCCAAAAGCCCATCGCGACAATCAGATTGCGCCGCAGCTTCGCCTTGAAACGCGTCTCGTTCAAAACCTCGCGCCAGCTCTCCGGCAACGCATCCAGCGACGAACCCTCGAGCGAACGCTCGATCACGCCCGCATGGCCGTTCTTCTCGCACGGCAACGAACGGATCGGCGCAAAGGCCTCCAGCCCTTCCGTCGGCACGGGGCCGAACGCGACAATCTCCGAAAGCTGACGAGCCCCGCCGAAATCTTCGGCCTCCAGCAACGACAACATGATCTCACGACGCATGTCGCTGCCATTGGACAGCGCACGGACCGCACTCGGCAGATCATCGTCGAGCACGAACAGGGAAACGCAATCTTCACTGCCAATCAGGACCAGGCGACGCACGCCCGTCTTGCCATCGTTCAACTGCCCCCAAAGCTCGCGCAGCTGCCCCAGAACCAGAGCGTCGACACGGGTCACGTTCAACCCTTCGTCGTCCAACGCATCACCAATATCGCCCGCCGCGCTTTCAGGTAACGCCGCAGCCAGGCAGATGAGACCCGACTCGTCCTCTCGAACGAGCTCGCAGGAAACCGTCAACGGTTCATCCGGGTACGGAGACATCGCTTGAAGAATCGGCGTCGCGTACGCAACAGGATCGGCCCGATTGGCATCGGGAACGCGAACCATCTTGACGATGAGGCGGTTCAACGGCAAGGCCAGAACCACTTCACGGTTCTTCTCGCCCGTCGCCTCCACCTGCAACTTTCCGCCCTCAAAAGCGGCTATCTGTACACTTTCAGACATTTCAGTAAATTATACCAAAAAAATGGTTCCTTTTGGTAAGAAACCATGTAATGGGTGAGCCGGGGAGGACCGGCTGGGCAACGACAACCTGGACGGCCGCGGCGGCGGTCATGAGCGGGAGGAGTTTCTGCGTAATGGTTTTTCCGTGATTATTCCACGTTCAGTTTCTCGTCCACGAGCGCACGGAGCGACACGCCACGGTTGTCCCAGTTCTGATAGAGGCAGAGATCGATGATCTCATCGTAGTCGAGCTACCGACGGCTCTTACACGTGGAGCGCGGCCTCGTCCTTCTTGACGGATTCGGCGTCGAGACCCATCTTCTTGAGGTCGACATTGACGATGCCCCAGGGCTGGACGTTCTTCCAGTTGCCGCGGGTGAAGTCCGGGATGCTGACCGGCTTCGAGCCCTTGCGGACCGAGGTCTCGGTGAGCTCGCAGATGCAGCTCGTCGCGGCGAGGTCATAGACGTCCATATCGAGCGGCTCGCCGTTCTGCAGGCACCACGCCCAGCGGAGATCCATGATGAAGTCCATGCCGCCGTGACCGCCGACCTTCGCGGCAACCGCAGAGACGTCGCGCCACAGCGGGTGGGCGAACTCCCTGCGGACCTGATCCGCCTTCTCTTTGCTGAACCAGCTGTGCGCCTGCTGATCGAAGCACTTGTCCTCGAAGGTGCAGCGGTACGGATAGTCCGCCATGATGCCCTTCGTGCCCGAGATGAGCGCGCGGCGGTTGTAGGGACGCGGCGAGCAGACGTCGTGCTGAAGCATGATGGAGACGCCGTTGACGGTCTTGAAGAGCGTCGTCGTCATGTCGTTCATCGCCGCCGGCGGATCCTTCTTGCGCGGATCGGTGTCAGGCAGGTACTCCTTCTTGAAGAACTCGTAGTTCACGGAGAAGTCGTTGCTGCCGAGCGAAACGAGGTAATCGAGACGGTCGCCGCGGTTGATGCCGAGCGTCTGGCAGAGCGGCACGAGACCGTGGGTCGGATAACGGTCGCCCTTGTGCTTCATGTTCTCGTCGTAACGCCACTGGTACTCGAGATTCATGTTGTTGTTGACGGACGGAATGACCGCGCGGAGGTCGTGGATGTACGCGCCCTCGACGTGATTGATCTGGCCGAACTTGCCCATGCGCGCCAGGTTGAGCTCGAGGAGCTCAATCTCGCCGTAGACGCAGTTCTCAAGCTGCATGCAGGGGATCTTGTACTTCTCGGACGCCTCGACGAGCTCCCAGCACTCATCGACGGTGAGCGCCGAGGTGACCTCGACGAGCGGCACCTTGCCGCCGAGAAGGCCGCGGAGAGCAACGGGCTGATGAAGCGCCCACGGAGTGGCGCAATAGACGACGTCACACGCGCCGAAATCGCAGAGCTCCTTGTAGGCCTCGTCGCCGACGTACTTCTTGATCTTGTCGACGCCCGGATACTTGTGGTCCGCCAGCCACTTGTAGTTATACTCGACCGCCGCGGGATTCTTGTCGCAGAGCGCGACGATCTCAACGCCCGGAATCATCGAGATGCGGTGAACGGCCGCCGTACCACGCTGGCCAACGCCGATGAAGGCAACGCGAACGGACTTCATGGGCTTGAGCGCATAGTTCTGCATGATGCCGCCCTGGCCAAGACCGAAACGGCTCATCTGGCAGCCCGCCAGCATCGCGGTCGCGCCCATCCACGCCGTACCCTTGAGAAAATCGCGACGATTCATATCAATTTTCATGATTCGCTATTACCTTTCGTTATCGGACAGTCCGTTTACAGTTTATTAAGTCTTTAGGCTAATATAGTAGCATATTCTAGCGCAAATGAGGATATTTTGATGGTCGTTAAAACCATCAAAAACGCGAACGGGACAAGCGGACCCTTAACGGCCGACCTTCAGTGTTCGCCGTCTGCGGCAAAATCGACTTGCTCGTCACTGCTCGAGGACTTGAAATCGTAGAAGCGGTTACGGCCTTCGCAACCGGTCACGCCGGCGTAGAACGACGCGGGGATTTCGGGGTTCTCATAACCGAACTTAACGGATCCGCATTCGATGGTCATGCGCCGGTAGAAGCGTCCCGCCTGGACCTTGACCTTGAGCTCGTAGTTACGCTTCGCCTCGAACGGCGCGCGCACATAGGCCGCGAGATACCAGCTGAGCTTGCCGTCCTTCCAGTAGTAGTGCCAGACGTTGATGCCCTCGTTGTAGAGGACGACCTCGATGTGCTTCTTGAATGCGGGACGGCCCTGGTCGTCCGCATCGAGTTCGGGCGTGATCACGATGAGCGGTGCCATCAGATGGTCGAAGCTCATCGTCGAGGAGACCTCAATCGTGCTGCCTTCAAGACGCTTCGGATGGACGATGCTCGCGTAGACCTCGGTGACGTGGTTCGCATAGAGGTCCTCGTCGCTCACCCCTTCCGGACACGGATTCTCAATGTGGTCGTCCTTCTGGACGAACGCATGCGCGTAGTCGAAACGAAGGGACTTGAAGACAATCCACTCGGACGGATCCCACTTGCCGCGGGAAAAGTCCACCGACACTTCAGCATTCTGCATGGTTGAGCTCCTGACGATCAGCGCTTCTCGAAGAACGTCTCGATCTCCTCGAGCGTCTTGCCCTTGGTCTCGGGCAGGAAGAAGGTCACCGTGATGAAATAGATGACGGTCGAGCACGCGAAGCCGATCATGACCGGCGCATAGCCGAACTTCTCGACGAGCGCCAGCATCCGATCGGCGATGAAATAGGCGACCATCATGTTGATGAACATCGCAATGGCCATCGCATTGGCGCGGATGCGATTGGGCATCAGCTCGGACAGCGCCAGCCAGACGACGACACCCGGACCGATCGAGAACGCCGAGATGTAAGCCAACAGCGCACCGACGACGAGCCAGCCCGCCAGCGGACCCTTCTCGAGAAGTCCCGCATTGATGGCGAGAAACACCCCAGCCGCCGCGAGATGCGAAAGGATGATGCCGGCCGTGCCGAGAATGAGCAGGAACTTGCGGCCCTTCTTGTCCACGAACGCGCAGGCGACGACCGTCATCACCAGCATGAGGCCGGTGAAGATCATGAAGCCGACGTTCGCCGCGGCATTGGAGAGGCCCGCGTCCTGGAACATCTTGAGCGCGTAGTACTGCATCGAATTGATGCCCGTCGCCTGATTGCACGCGAGGATCACGACCGCGAGCACGAACGGATAGATGTACTTGTGACGGAAGAGCGAGTCCTTGGGCTGCAGGCCCGGGGCCGAGGGTCGGTCGGTGACATCATCCGTCTTTTCAACCGTCTTCCGGTTCTTCTTGGCCAGCCAGACGGGCGACTCCTCGAGCCCGAGCGCACCGACGAAGAAGAGGACGGCCGGTGCCGCGCTGGACCAGAAGATCGTCTTCCAGGCGACGGTCTTCGCCGCGGCGCTGACCGTCGCGGAGTCAGCCGGCCCCACGAACTTCACGACGGCGAGGCCGACCAGCGAGCAGAAGAGGATGCCTGCGACGTCCATGAACTGGAACACGCCAGCGCCCTTGCCGCGGTCGGCGGCCGGCAGCGCTTCGGCGAGATACATGGGGACGATCACGCCCAGCACG
>CALZAJ010000079.1 GCA_945613785.1 uncultured Verrucomicrobiota bacterium
TTTCCGCAGGCGGCGAGCAGGAGAACGAAGCCGGCCAACACGAGTCCGGGCAGGACCAGCGTCAGGGCCTTGCCGTAAAGCGCATAGGGCGTCACGAACCAAGCGAGCGCGCCGAAACCCGCGGCCGCGAGACCAACACAGAGCGCCAGGACCGTCCAACGGACAACCCGCTGCGTCTTCGTCTCGGGCAGGCGCGTGCACACGCGGCGCACGTGATGCTTCGGATGGGAGAGGCGGTTGACGAGCGTCTGCAGGAAACCGAGCGGACAGAGGCACTCGCAGAAGAGACGTCCGAAGACCGGCGTCAGCAGCAGCACGGCCAGGAACGTCCAGGAGACTCCGGGCTGGACCTTGCAGGCCAGTCCCGCAAATGGCACGCCGAAGAACGCCGCGGTGACGGCCACAAGCATCAGGATGCCGACAATTGACTTGAGCCATTTTTTCATCGCACCACCTCGTCTTTCAGACTGTCGACCCACGCGTCGATTGCGGCAATTTCCTTCGGGATGTCGATGGATTGGGGACAATGCGACTGGCAGCGTCCGCACCCCGTGCAATGGTCGGCACGACGGAGTTCCTCGGGCACCATCGTCCGATAGAGCTTGAGAATCTGCTTGGTCGGCATCGACTCCCTGGCCGTCAGGACGGCGTTCTTGAACGCAAAGAGCTGCGGGATGTCGAGGCCATACGGACACGGCATGCAGTAGGAACACGACGTACACGGAATCGTGTCGAGTTTCAGGAAGGCCTGGGCCGCGCGCTCAAAGGCGGCGAGCTCGGTCTCGTTGCAGGGCTTGAGCGGCGAGAACGTCGCACAGTTCTCCTCGACGTCGCTGCGCTTGGTCATGCCCGAGAGAACGGTCATGACATTGGGATAGGTGCCGCAGAAACGGAAGGCCCATTTGGCGAGCGTGGCTTCGGGATCGAGCGGGGTCAGTTCATGCGCCAGCGCGAAGTTGTAGCGCGCGAGGCGTCCGCCCAGCAGCGGCTCCATGATCACGACGGGAATGCCCTTCTCCGTCAGCGTCTTGTAGAGGTACTCGGCGTCGAGGTTGCGCGGGTTCACTTCCTTCGCGTGCTTCCAGTCGATGTAGTTCATCTGGATCTGACAGAAATCCCACTTGTAGGTGTCGTGATGGTCCAGGCACCATTCGAACGCCTTGGGGTCACCGTGGTAGGAGAAGCCGAGGTTGCGGATGCGACGCTGAGCGCGCAGCTCGGCGCACCAGTCGATGGCACCGTTCTCGAGATAGCGCTTCGAGAAGGTCTCGAAACCGCCGTTGCCGATCGAGTGGAGAAGATAGTTGTCAATGTAGTCCGTCTGCAAGAAGCGCAGCGAAGACTCGAACATCTTCTTGCATTCCTCAAGCGGATACTGCTGGGGTGCGAAATTGGACAGCTTGGTCGCAATCACGTAGTCCTCGCGCGCGGCGCCGCAGGCCTTCAGGGCCGTGCCGAGACGCGTCTCCGATTCGCCTCGGCAATAGGCCGGCGACGTGTCGAAGTAATTGACACCATGCTCGAGCATGTACTTGACCTGCGCGTTCATCTCGTCTTGGTCGATGCCAGACTGCGAATAACCCTGCTTCACCCAGGCGTTGGCATGCCCACCGTCCACGGTCGGCAGACGCATCGCACCATAGCCAAGCAACGAGACCTTCTTGCCGTCAACTGTAAATCGAGTAGTCATATTCGCTTATTATACCAACTTTTGAACCCGAACGGCACCTTCTCCGCCCCTAAACTACACCCCCGCCACCCAGGGGCGCGGGCGCCATGTCGACTTCCCTGCCTGGAGACCGTGCAAAGATCCGTGATCTCGGCGGGCAGGCGTGGCAAAGACAAACAAGCGGACCGCAGTCCTTTCGAACCGCGGTCCGTTTCGTGCGTTCACCTGCTTGCGCTTAGTTGAACTTGACGGGCTCGACGCCCCAGATGTCCTTCGCGTACTCGAGGATCGCACGGTCGGACGAGAAGCGGCCGGAGCGGGCGATGTTGACGAGCGACATGTTGTTCCACTTCTTCGCATCGCGATAGGTGGCGTCCACACGGTCCTGCGCGGCGATGTAGCTCTTGAGGTCGCCGAGGAGCATGTAGTAGTCGTTGTAGTCGAGGAGCGAACGGATGATCGGATCGAACAGGCCGGGCTCGAGGAGCGAGAACACGTTCGACTTGATCATGTCGAGCGCCTGCTTGATCTCGGGATCGGCGTTGTAGATCGCACGGCTGGAGTACGTCGGACGCGCCTTCGCGACGTCCTCGGTGCGCATGCCGAAGAGGAACATATTGTCGTCGCCGATCTCCTGATTGATCTCGACGTTCGCGCCGTCGAAGGTGCCGAGGGTGAGGGCGCCGTTCATCATGAACTTCATGTTGCCCGTGCCCGACGCCTCCATGCCCGCGAGCGAGATCTGCTCGGAGACTTCCGCCGCCGGCATGATCTTCTCCGCAAGGGAAACGCGATAGTCGGGAAGGAAGACGACCGACAGCTTGCCGCGGGTCTTCGGGTTCGCGTTGACGACCTCGGCGACGCCGTGGATGAGACGGATGATCAGCTTCGCCATGTAGTAGCCCGGAGCGGCCTTCGCGGCGAAGATGAAGCTGCGCGGCTGCGGATCGAACTTCGGATCGTTGACGAGGCGGTTGTAGAAGATGATGATGTACAGGACGAGCAGGAGCTGACGCTTGTACTCGTGCAGACGCTTCACCTGGACGTCGAAGATCGCCTCCGGGTCGAGTTTGACGCCGAGGTTCTTCATGACGTAGTTGGAGAGAATGCCCTTGTTGGACACCTTGATCTTCTTGAGCGCGGAGAGGAAGTTCTTGTCATCCACGAACTTCTCGAGCTTCTTGAGCTCGTCGAGGTGGGTGACCCACTTGTCGCCGATCGACTCCGTGATGAGCTGGGCGAGCGCCGGGTTGGCCTTGAGGAGCCAACGACGGGGCGTGATGCCGTTCGTCACGTTGTGGAACTTCTCGGGGCAGAGCTCGTAGAAGTCCTTGAAGAGCGAGTCCTTGAGAATCTGCGAGTGCAGCTCGGCGACGCCGTTGGTGGACGAAGTGCCGATGATGCAGAGGTTCGCCATGCGGACGAAGCGCGAGCCGTTCTCGTCGATGAGGGACATGCGGCGCAGACGGTTGATGTCGCCCGGATACTGCGAGCTGATCTGCTGCAGGAAGCGGCCGTTGATCTCGTAGATGATCTGGAGATGACGCGGCAGCAGGCGCTCGAACATCGGAACCGGCCACTTCTCGAGAGCCTCGGGAAGGATCGTGTGGTTCGTGTAGCCCGTGGAACGACGGGTGAGATCCCACGCCTTGTCCCAATCCAGACCCTCATGGTCGATGAGGATGCGCATGAGCTCGGGGATGACGAGCGCGGGATGCGTCTCGTTGAGGTGGATGAACACCTTGTCCGGCAGCGCGTCCCAGCCCTTGTTGTCCTGGAGGTAACGGCGGAGAATGTCCTTCAGCGAGCACGCCACGAAGAAGTACTGCTGACGGAGACGGAGCTCCTTGCCCGCCATCGTGTTGTCGTTCGGATAAAGGACCTTCGTCAGGTTCTCGGCGAGCACCTTCGTCTCGACGGCGTTGACGTAGTCGCCCTTGTTGAAGTGCTCGAGATCGAAGTCATCGGCGGCCTTCGCGGACCACAGACGGAGCGAGTTGACCGCGTTGTTGTAGCCGACGATCGGAAGATCGTAGGGCACGCCCTGGACCTGCTCCGCGCCGACCCAACGCCACTGCTGGCGACCGTTGATCGTCGCGCACTCGACATGACCGCCAAAGTGGACGATCTGAGCGTACTCAGGACGCGGCATCTCCCACGGATAGCCGTCCTTGAGCCAGCGGTCAGGTTCCTCGACCTGGTTGCCGTTGACGATCTTCTGACGGAAGATACCATAGTCATAGCGCAGACCGTAGCCCATGCCGGCGAGATCGAGCGTCGCCATCGAATCGAGATAGCACGCCGCGAGACGGCCGAGACCGCCGTTGCCAAGACCGGCGTCGGTCTCGAAGTCGCGGAGGTTGTTCCAGTCGATGCCATACTCCTTGAGCGCCTCACGGCACTGCTGGTCGGCCTTGAGGTTG
This sequence comes from uncultured Verrucomicrobiota bacterium, assembly GCA_945613785.1. Lineage (GTDB taxonomy): Bacteria > Verrucomicrobiota > Kiritimatiellia > RFP12 > UBA1067 > UBA1067. The sequence continues at coordinate 4,093 of CALZAJ010000079.1, forward strand.
ATCACGTTGTTGCCGAGGAGACGGCCCATGAGGAACTCAAGGGACATGTAGTACACGCGCTTTGTATTCTGGCGGTGGTACTCCTCCTGCGTATTGATCCAGCGCTCCACGATACGGTCGCGGATCGCATTCGCAAACGCGGTGTAGTGGTCGCGCTCGGTTGCGTTCTCCTCGCTCTTGGCGACGGTGTAGCGCAGATGCCAGGCGAAGTCCTCCTTGAGGCCTTCGACGGACTGTTCGACGCGGCGGTCTTTCTTCTTCGTTGCTTTCTTTTCCATGGTGTCCCCTGTTGTTTGAAATGCAGTAATTGCCGAAATCACTTTAAAAGGTTCTTCATGGCGTCCACGGCCTTGCCCGCGCCATCGCCAATCTTGGTGGCCGCGGCACCCACGCCGTCGGCCACCGCCGAAGCAGCCTTGCCCGCGCCATCGACCACGGCGCCGCCCACGGCCGTCATCGAGCCCTGGATCTTCTTCCAGATTGTCGCGCCGACCTCGCTGTAGCTCGCACCCTCCTCAGAGTCGGCGCCGATGCCCTCGATCGTCAGCTTCGGAACCGGGAACGGGACCACGCCGACCTTGACCGTCAGTCCGTCAATCACGAGACGGTCGATCTGCAGACCGCCCTCGGACTTCTCCTCCACCACGGTCTGACCGTCTTCCTTCGCCGCCGCCTTCGCTTCGGCCTTCGCCTCGGCCCCCTCGATCTTCTCGAGATCGGCCTTCACCTCCTCCTCGGACTCACCAGAGGCGTTCTCGGCAATCTGCATGAAGTTGCCGCCGCCCGCCGTCGACGACACGCGCAGGGTCTTGACGACAATCTCCTCAATGCGGAGCTTCTTCGAGAAAAGCGATGTCATCGCCAGGTTGACGTCCAGCGCCTCGAGCTCGACGCAGTTCTCCTTCGCGTAGTTCGTCGGATTCGCCAGCTGGAGATCGCCGACATGCAGACAGCCCGTGTAGGGATTGAGTCCGAACTCGCCCAGATGGAACTCCGTGCCGACGATGCCAGGCACCACACTGTTCGCCACGCCCTTGATGACCGGACCGATCCAGAGCGGCAGGATCAGCAACAGGACGACAATAACACCCAGCGCCCACAGCGCGATCTTGCCCATCAGTTTCAGCGACTTCTTGACCGTCTCGTTCATTTCATCTCCTCCACGGTGATCTTCGTACGGTGACCCGATCCAAGTGTCTCGACTTCCATGACATTCGGTGCCCAGCGATCGCCAAATTTCTTGATGCGGGTTCCCCACAGACGACGCACCGGCTTGCCGGCCTTGAGCTCCTCCGCCTGCATCATCGCGCCCGTCTTACGGTCAACCCACACGCGCACCAGGCGGTCGCCCTTCCGAATCAACACCACGCTGCAAAGCTGACCGTGAACCGTCTCGGACTCACGCGTCGCATCAAAGGAGAACTCTTCCCACCAGAGATAATCCAGCGTCAGATCACTCCAGGTCACGTCCGTCCCCAGCAACGAACCGGACGACGCGGTCTCGTTCGCCGCAGGCGGCGTCAGAGCCTCGCCGTCGACGACCAGCGACGTCTGCCCATCCGCCCGCGTCAGCACGTAATCATGCTCGGCCTGCGTGATGCCCCTGCGGTTGCGGAGAATGAGACGCCCCTTCAGCTCGATGTCGCGGGGAATCATCGTCCGGCAGCTCTCCACCAGCTGCGTTGCCGTCGCATCAGACGGAATCACCGACCCAGCCGAGAGATCGGCTGCCGCAGTGCTCGAGGCGAGAAGCAAACTGGCAAAGAGAACCATCATTGACACGCGGCCGCCAGCTTCTTGTCCACCGGACCGCCCTGGCTGCGCCCGGCCTCATAATACCGCTTCGCCGCAGACTTGCCCTCGGCGCCACGCGTCTGGAGGAACAGACGAGCCATGTTGTAATAAGCGTAGTGGCTACGGGGATTAGACTGGATCGACTGGTCCAGCGTCCGCTCCGCGGCCTTGAAATCGCCCAGCTCAGTCTCCAGCGCCGCACGCAGATTCAACGCCGCCGCGTCATTCGGCTTCTCCTCCAACAGTTCGGAAATCGTCAGCTTCGCCGCGTCAAAATCCTTCGCCTGAATGTCCGAAGAGGCCTGCATCAAACGCTCGCGACGAGTCATCGGACCCTTCGGCTGCGGCGCCTCGACCTTCGGCGCCTCGACGCGCTTGATGACGGACTCGACCACCTGCTGCTCTTCTCGCGCTTCAACCGCCTTTTCGGCGATTTCCATCTTCTTCTCGTCAGAAATCACCCCTTTGTTCTTCTTGAGCGCAAAACGCTTCTCCAGTTCTGTCGTGTCGGTAATCGCCACCGACCGCGCATTCTTCTGGGCCTGAGACAGCAGGAGGGAATCAATGGCCGCATTGACATACGCTTCCTTGTTGCGCAAGGTCGTGAACTCCACCGAATCAACCCGATCCGGATTCTCCAAGCGAATGCGCTGAATCTCGGCCAACGCCTTCTTGTACTCGGCCACGGCCTCTTTGACCTTGCCGTCTTCAGAGTAATCAGACGCCGCGTCAATCAGACGGGACACCGGCTCCATAAGCTCGGATACACGGGGCAATTCCTTGGCCTCACCCTTGCTTCCAAAGGGCCAATACCAAGAAGCCTGTGCAACTGAACAGCCCATACAAATCGCAATAATAACCCCAATCTTGCTCATGAAGGCATATTATATCAAAAATAGCCCCGATTGGGATAGACCTCCACAGAGGAAAGCAAAAGACCGCCGACGATGCGTCCGCGGTCTTGCCAGAAAACAGAATAACTTGCAGAAATCAAACAACAGGTTTGATATATTGCGATTTAACAGCTCTCCACAGAACCACACAGAAGGCCGAAAGCGGGATTGCGAGCAATAAACCCAACGCCGAATCGAAAACGGCACCCCAGAAGAAGAAGGAGAAGATGACCCCAGCATAACCCAGACCCGTCTTGTCGCCCTGAATCTTCGGCGTAATCAAATAACCGTCCAACACCAAAACCGTCAGCCAAACCACCAACACTCCGACCCAGGTCAGCGAGGATCCGGCCGCTTCCGCCGACCCCGCCGTGCCGAAATA
>CALZAJ010000080.1 GCA_945613785.1 uncultured Verrucomicrobiota bacterium
AGTCGCGATGCGCGCGGCGTACATCGCCGCGCTCAACGGCAAGCAGACCGCCGTGCTCGCGCCGACGACCGTCCTCGCCGAACAGCATTTCGAGACGTTCACGAGCCGCTTCGACGGCACGCCCGTACGTATCGAGTCCGTCTCCCGCTTCCAGTCCTCCGGCACCCACTCGGGCACCTTCAAGCGTCTCGCGACCGGCGCCTGCGACATCGTCATCGGAACCCATGCGATCCTCTCGTCGAAGATCGCCTTCCGCGATCTCGGTCTCATCATCATCGACGAGGAGCAGCGTTTCGGCGTCCGCCACAAGGAGTTCCTCAAGCGCCTGCGCGCGACCGCGGACGTCCTCACCCTCTCCGCCACGCCGATTCCGCGCACCCTCTACCTGTCGATGACCGGCGCCCGCGACCTGTCGCTCCTGCGCTCGCCGCCCCGCGAACGCGTCGCCGTCGAGACGACCGTCGTCCGCGATTCCGATCAGACGGTTCGCGCGGCCATCGAGGCGGAGCTGCTCCGCGGCGGACAGGTCTTCTTCCTCCACAACCGCGTGACCACGATCGGCAAGGTCGAGAAGCGCATCAAGGAGATCTTCGGCAACCAGAAGATGCCGGGCACCGACAAGCCGATCCGCATCGTGGTCGCCCACGGACAGATGGACTCCCGCACGCTCGCGCGCAAGATGAGGGACTTCGAACGCGGCGAGTACGACGTGCTCCTGTCGACGACCATCATCGAATCCGGCATCGACATTCCGCGCGCCAACACGATCCTCGTCGATCAGGCCCACACCTTCGGTCTCGCCGACCTCTATCAGCTGCGCGGACGCGTCGGACGCTCCTCGAAACAAGGGCACGCGATTTTCCTGCTGCCGCAGGACGGACTCGTCGACTCCGATGCCCGCGAGCGCCTTGCGGCGCTCAAGCGTCATGGCGGACTCGGCGCGGGCTTCAACCTCGCCGTCCGTGACCTCGAACTCCGCGGCGCGGGCAACCTGCTCGGTTCGCAGCAGTCGGGGCACATCGCCGCCGTCGGCTTCGGACTCTACTGTCAGCTCCTCAAGCGAACGATCGCCGCGCTCAAGGGCGAGAAGCTCGAAGAGATCGTCGACGTCCATCTCAACCTGGACTTCATCGACTACTCGCCCGCGTCAGAGGATGCGGACGCCGCGGCCGCCCTCCCCTACGACTACGTCGAGGAAGAGGTGCAGCGCATGAGCATCATGAAACGGTTTGCCGAAGCCATGGACCTCAAGGTCGTCAAGGCGCTTGGCGAAGAACTCGTGGACCGCTTCGGCAAGCTGCCGCCCGCGGCCCGCCGACTCGTGAAACTGGCGGAGCTGCGCGTCCTCTGCGCCCGCGCCCGCATCAACCACGTCGACGTCAAAGGCACGCGCGCCGTCTTCTACTCGTGCGGCTCCCGCGACATCGCCTTCGTGCGCGACCTCAAGGGCGAGAAGCCCGACCGGAAGATCCAGGAGCTGATGGGCTTCGTCCAAGAGGCGAAGGAATCCGGCAGCAGGGCCTGAGGACACGGCCGACGCCGATCAGACGGACGATTACTTCTTGGCCTGCTTCTTGCAGCGGTAGGCGGCGAGGCCACCCGCGGCGATCAGGTCCTGCATGAACGGCGGGAACGGCTCGCCCTGGAAAGACTTGCCGGTCGTCTCGTCGGTGATGACGCCCGTGTCGAAGTCGACCGAGACGGTGTCGCCGGCCTTGATCGCCTTGGCGGCCTCGGGGCACTCGAGAATCGGCAGCCCGATGTTGAGCGCGTTGCGGTAGAAGATGCGCGCGAAGGTCGCGGCGATGACGCAGGCGACGCCGCAGGTCTTGATCGCGAGCGGCGCGTGTTCACGCGAGCTGCCGCAGCCGAAGTTCTTGCCGGCGATCATGATCTCGCCCGGCTTGACGGTCGACGCGAAGGTCGTATCGATGTCCTCCATGCAGTGCTTCGCGAGTTCCTTCGCATCGGGCGTGTTCAGGTAGCGCGCAGGAATGATGACGTCGGTATCGACGTTGTCACCGTACTTGTAAGTCTTGCCAGAAACTTTCATGGTTAAAATTCCTTGTCTCTTGTCTTAGGTCTCAATTTCACGTTTCTTGTCTCCCGTCTCGCGTCATCACCACAAGGGCTTGAGACGTGAGACGCGAGACATGAGCGGCATCAAGGAGCCACGATCTTTCCCGCCACGGCCGAAGCCGCTGCGACCGCCGGGCTTGCGAGATAGATCTCGGACTCGACATGGCCCATGCGGCCGACGAAGTTGCGGTTCGTCGTGGCGACGCACTTCTCGCCCTTCGCGAGAATGCCCATGTAACCGCCGAGACAGGGTCCGCAGGTCGGCGTCGAGACGACGCAACCCGCTTCGACGAACTGCTTGAGCAGCCCCTCTTCCATCGCCTGCAGGTAGATACGCTGGGTCGCCGGGATGACGATGCAGCGAATGCCGTCCGCGACCTTTTTGCCCTTCATCACCTTCGCGGCGATGCGGAGGTCCGAGATGCGTCCGTTCGTGCAGCTGCCGATCACGACCTGGTCGATCTTGATCGTCTTGATCTTGTCGACGGTGTGGGTGTTCTCGGGAAGGTGCGGGAAGGCGACCGTCGGCTTGAGCGTGGCGAGGTCGATTTCGATCGTACGCTCATACTCGGCGTCCTTGTCGGCCTCAAAGATCTTCGGGGTCTTGGCGCCATGTTCCTTCAGGTAGTCCAGGCAGAGCTGGTCGACCGGGAAGATGCCGTTCTTGGCGCCGGCCTCGATCGCCATGTTCGCGATCGTGAAGCGGTCGTCCATCGTGAGGTTCTTGATGCCGGGACCGGTGAACTCGAGAGACTGGTAACGCGCGCCGTCGACGCCGATGAGACCGATGAGGTGGAGGATCAGGTCCTTGCCCGAGACCCACTTCTTCGGCTTGCCCTTGACGACGACCTTGATCGCGCTCGGAACCTTGAACCAGGTCTCGCCCGCGCTCATGCCGGCGGCCATGTCCGTCGAACCGACGCCCGTCGAGAACGCGCCCACGGCGCCGTAGGTGCAGGTATGGGAGTCCGCGCCGATGATGCAGTCACCGGCTGTGACGAGTCCCTTCTCCGGCAGGAGCGCGTGTTCGACGCCGCAGTCGTGTCCGACCTCGAAGTAGTTCTTGATCTTCTGGTCCTTTGCGAAGGCGCGCATGCAGGCGCACTGGGTCGCCGCCTTGATGTCCTTGTTCGGCGCGAAGTGGTCCGGAACGAGCGCGATCTTCGTCTTGTCGAAGACCTTCTTCTTGCCGAACTTCGGAAACTCGCCGATCGCGACGGGCGTGGTGATGTCATTGCCCAGCACGAGGTCGAGCTTCGCCATGATGAGCTCGCCCGCGTGGACTTCCTTCATCCCGGCGTGTTTCGCCAGGATCTTCTGCGTCATTGTCATTGCCATAGCACTTCGTAGTTATGAGTTAGTTTAAGCCGTTCGTGTCCAGTCATTTCACGCCGTCGGACACTTCACCGATCCGTATGCCCGCTGAGCATATCATCGTCGAAGGAGCGCTGCGCACAGGCCGCCGCACCGGAGCCGAGGGCGACGCCAGCGAGCATCTTGTTGACGGCATCGAGCGTTGAGAGGATCGAGCCTTCGATGATGTCGGTCGACACGCCCTTGCCGCGGTAGGTGCCGGACGCGTCCTGAATCTTCACCGTCACCTCGCCGAGCGCATCGCGGCGCTCGGTGACGGCCTGGATCTGGTAGTCCTGGAGCGAGAACGCGTGTTTGACGATCTTCTCGACGGCGCGGATCGAGGCGAACACGGGGCCCGTGCCGAAGGCGGACTCCGTATACTCCTTGCCACCCTTCTCGAGCGTCACGCAGGCCGTCGAGTACATCTTGTTGCCCGACGAGACGACGTAGTTCTTCAGCGTGAAGTCATTCGCACCGGCGGCATGTCCGTTCGCCGCATCGACGAGCGCGATGATGTCGCGGTCCTCGATCGTCTTCTTGCGGTCGGCGAGCACCTTGAACTCCGCGAACAGCTTGTCCTCGACGTCCTTCGCAACGGAAATGCCCAGGTCGGCGAGGCGCTGCGAAAACGCATGCTGTCCCGAGTGCTTGCCCAGGACGAGCGCCGTCTTCTTGACGCCGACGGATTCGGGCGTCATGATCTCGTAGGTCTTGACGTTCGCCATCACGCCATGCTGGTGAATGCCCGACTCGTGGGCGAAGGCGTTCTGTCCGACGATGGATTTGTTCGGCGCGATCTTGACGCCGGTGATCTTGGACAGCAGCTGCGCGGTCTTCGCGATCTCCTCGGTCTTGATGTTATAGCCGATGCCATAGGCGTCGTGGCGTGTCCGGAGGTTCATCACGACCTCCTCCAGCGCCGCGTTGCCCGCGCGCTCGCCGATGCCGCAGACGCAGCACTCAGCCTGCCGCGCACCCGCGGCGATGCCCGCCAGGGTGTTGGCGACGGCCATGCCCAGGTCGTCGTGGCAGTGCATCGAGATGACCGCCTGATCGACATTCGGCACGCGGTTCATCACGTTCGAGACCATGGCGTAGATTTCATTCGGCGTCGCATAGCCGACGGTATCAGGAAGGTTGACCGTCGTCGCGCCGGCCTTGATGACCGCTTCCACGACTTGGCACATGTAGTCCTTGTCGGTACGCGAAGCGTCCTCCAGCGAAAACTCGACGTTCTCGCACTTGTTGCGGGCGTACTTGACGGCATCGACCGCACGGGCCAAGGCCTGCTCACGCGTCATCTTCAGCTTGTACTCCAAATGCAGGTCGCTCGTCGCCAAGAAGGTGTGGATGCGCGGATGCTTCGCGCCCTTCACCGCCTCGTACGCGGCATCGATGTCCTTGACGAGCGCACGGCAGAGCGAGGCGACCACGGGCTTCTCGACCGCCCCGGCGATCGACTTCACGCTCTCGAAGTCACCCGGCGAAGCAATGGCGAAGCCGGCTTCAATAATGTCGACGCCCAGCGCTTCGAGCTGATGCGCCATGCGAATCTTCTCTTCGATGTTCATCGAATAGCCCGGGGCCTGTTCGCCATCCCGGAGCGTCGTATCGAATATCCTAACCGTATTGTCCATTTTCTATCCTGCCTCTCGTACCTGTAAACTGCCCGAGGGACCGATTGCCCGATTTTCGCCATCTCAATCCAGCAACCAATTCCCTTTCACCTATTACCTATTACCTATTCCCTATTCCCTAACAATAAGGCCCCACTCTCCTGGAGCGGGGCCTATGATCAACCTTTCTCATTTTGGAAAAACCATCAGACCCCGCACCGATCAAGCGCAAGAAGAAGGCCCCCAAGAAGGAGAATGTTGACATTGTTTTTCATACGAATTCGCGTTTATTATATCAAAAACCGCGTAATGCAGTCAAACGAGACCAAAAGTCTTCCAATTTGGCAATTGACTTGACGCCCTTTGAGGATTCAAGCGAGCCAGAGACGTCCAATACGTCCGCCCCTGCGACAAGCGCGGCCTCCAGGTTATCGACCGAAATGCCGCCGGCGAGAATCGTCGTCCAAGGACCTTTTCGAAGCGCCGTTTCGCCGTCCCCGTGAGTGCTATCGAAGAGGAGCGCGTCGGCGGTTTCCGCGCCGCCGGCGAGCGTCCAGACTTCAAAGCCCTCGGACTTGAGCGCGGCGACCTCCTCGGCCGTCGCCCGCCGATGGAGCTGCACGATCTGGAAGCCGACCTCTCGGGCCACCGTCTGGATTTCCTCAACGGTCGACGTCGTGAAGACGCCCACCAACCGGGCCGCACCCTTCACCGTGGCGGCAATGGACTTCGCAAGCGGCACCGACACCTGACGCGGCGACCCCGCGGCAAAGATCAGCCCCAGGTAATTCGCACCGAGTTCCTCGGCCCGCATCGCAAACGTGGCATCGTTCACTCCACAGACTTTGATTCGTTCTGTCATGAGCCGTATGATACCATAAACGGCTCGTCATTCGTACTCGAAAAAGCACTCGGACGGCAGGCTCCTCTGCGTTACCGCGCGACGCCCAGCGGTCCGATGGCGCGCCATTTGCCGCGGCACCAGCGGACGGACGAACCGAGCAGCAGGACGAGGATGTAGGGGATGCCGGTCATCCACAGCTGGACCATCGATCCGTGGAGCCAGATGACGACGCCCGCCAACGCAATCCAGAGGAAGGAGCCGAGCAGCATCCACAGGAAGACGAAGCGCGTATCGCCCGCGCCCTTGAGTCCGCCCGTGATGATCACGTCCGCGGCATCGAAGAGCATCCAGAGGGACATCACGCTCAGGAGCTGGAATCCGAGCTCGGCAAAGCGCGTATCCCCCTGCGCTTCCGGCGGCGTGAAGAACGCGAGAATCGGATTGTGGAAGACGAGGACGATGACGAAGAGCGCCACCTGAAACGCAAGTCCCAGACGAAGCGCCTTGCCGAGCACCTTGGCCGCGCCATCGGTATCCCCGCGGCCGCAGAACTGTCCGACCAGAGTCTGCGCGCCGATCGAAAATCCGAGCAGCGGCGCGAAGAGCAGCCAGTTGATGGTGAAGCAGGCATTTGAGACGGCGGACTCCAGTTCTCCCATGAGTCCGGTCATGAACACGAAGATCGTGAAGGACAGCATGTTCAGGATCTCGAAGCCACCCGCCGGGAAGCCGAAACGGAGAATGCGTCCCAGCAGCGTCCACATCGGCAACACGTCCCCCTTCGTCCCGCCGGTCGGGACGCGACGGAACTCCCGCGCGATCACCACGCGGAGCAGCACGTATTGGAGGGCCTGTGAGATCACCGTCGCCCAGGCTGCGCCGGCAATGCCCAGCTTCGGGAAGCCCCAGCAGCCGAAGATCAGCAGCGGATCGACCGCGATGTTGAAGAGATTGCCGATCAGGTTGATCCAGAAGACGACCCGCGTCCTGCCGATGCCAGTCAGGTAAGAGGATGCGGCCGTCTGCGCCAGGAGGAAGAAGCCGCCCAGCATCGCGACCTCATAGTAGGCACACTCCATCGGCACCAGCTCGGGCACCGCGGCGATCCACGGAAAGAGCGCGTCACCGGCCCACACGAGCGGCAGCAGGAGCAGGAAGGACAGCACCGACGTCCATTCGCCCGCACGGAAGAAGCGACGTCCGCCCGCCGCATCACCCGCACCGTGGCACTGGGCGACGA
>CALZAJ010000081.1 GCA_945613785.1 uncultured Verrucomicrobiota bacterium
GCGTTCGCTAGTCTCCCAGATGCTCGCGCGGCCCACGATCGATTCCAGGCGGCCCGCACGCGTCTCGTCGGCGATTGCAAACTGAAGTCCTACGGACACCCCGCCCAGACGGCGCAGAACGCCGAGCGCATTCCCCTGAAGATCGACGCCACGCTGCCGGCTGGATCGATCATCCTGATGCTCGTCGTCTTCTCCTGCGTCTGCATCCCCGTCGCCGTCTTTCTCTGCGCCCGCAAGAACAAACGCCTGCAGCTGCTCATCATCCTGCCCGGCTTCGCTTTCGCGCTGTCGCTCATCGTCGTACTCATCGCCCTCTACACCTACGGCATGACCCCCACCCTGCGCCTGCAGTCCGTGACCTTCCTCGACCAGACCACGCGCCTCGCCGTCACGCGCGGACAGTTCGGCATCTTCTCACCCGTCAGCGTCAACGACGAACTCTCCGTTCCGTCCGATGCCACCCTCGCCTGGCGAGACACAAACAACGAACGCTTCCCGGGATCCGTCTCTTACGACGATGCGATCCGTCTCAACGGCACCTGGATCAAACCGCTGACCGCCGCCTTCTTCGACTTCACCCGCGCCAACCTGCGCGCCGAGAAGCTTGACGTCCGTCTCGGCACCAATGGCTGCCTCGTCGTCGCCAACCTGCTGGGCGCTCCGATCACCGGCGGCTGGCTCCGGCGCGGAAAAAAGCATTACCCGATTCCCGCGCTTGCCGCAGGCGAACAGGTCGAGCTGTCCGACGGCGATGCTGACAAGCCGCTTTTCCGTACCGATTTCGACTCGCGCCTCTTCAGCGACGAGACAGATTTCGGCCGAAGCTGGGGCAAGACCGTCCTGCTGCTCGACAGCCCAAGTCTTCCGGACAACTCCTACTCCCTCAGACTCGTCGGCTCGCCCTTCTTCCCGAGTCCCTTTGGCACGCGCAAGACGAAAGCCACCTGCGAGTCCATCGTGCTCGGCACCTTCGCGGAGGACCTGAAATGAAGATCGAAATCAACCACCTAACGAAGTCCTTTGCACGCGGCTTCCGCGCCGTTGACGACCTCTCCTTCTCCTTCTCATCCGGCGAAGTAATCGGCTTTGTCGGACCCAACGGTGCCGGCAAGACGACGACGATGCGCATTCTCGCCACCCTCGACGTTCCGGACTCGGGGGACATCCTCATCGACGGAACGTCCATCCTCGACAATCCCGATCTCGCCCACCGCATGATCGGCTACATGCCCGACGACCTTCCTGACCGCAACGACATCACGGTCGACGAATATCTCGATTTCTTCGGGCGCGCCTACCGCCTCCGCGACAAACAGCTGAGGGACGCCGTCGAGAGCGTCGAGGAATTCACCGGCCTCACGTCCTTCAAGGACAAGACGCTCCGCGCGCTCTCGAAGGGCATGAAGCAACGCGTCTCCCTCGCCCGCGCCCTTGTTCACGATCCGCAGCTGGTCGTCATGGACGAACCGGCAAACGGACTCGATCCGCGCGCGCGCGTCGAACTGCGCGAACTCGTGAAGGCCCTCGCCGAAAACGGCAAGGCGATTCTCATCTCCTCGCACATCCTCTCCGAACTCGAAGAGATGTGCACCTCGAGCGTCATCATCGAACGCGGTAAGCGCCTCTCGACCGACCTCGAGGAGGCCAATGAGACCTGGGTGCGTCTCCGATTGCACGAGCTCGCACCCGAAGCGGCGCTGCCCAGACTGCTCGAGATCCCCGGCGTCACGTCCGCCGAAATCCAAGGCAATGGCTGCCGCGTGCGCATCCCCACCGGAGACGATGCGGCCGCCGTCCTCGCCCGCGCGCTCGTCGAACGCAAGCTCCTCGCCATCCAGTTCCAGCCGGAAACCGGCTCCCTCGAAGACCTCTTCATGCACGTGACGAAAGGAAACCTCGCATGAGACCGAATCTCCTCTTCAATCCTGTCGCACTCAAGGAGCTGCGCCAGCTCGTCCGTTCCCGTACGATCATCATCGGGATGATCCTCTACCCGATCCTCCTCACGATCGTTTCCGCACTCACCGTCTCCTTCCGGATGCAAGGACGCACGAAGTCGGACATCTTGCTCGGTCCCGGTCTCGGCGAGGCCCCCTTCTATGTTGCCGCCGTCATCACCGGCATCGTCGTCTGTGCCGCCCTACCGCTCTACGCCGCCTTCAAGACCTCCTCGGAAGCGCAGAAGGAAAAGATGGGACTTGAGTTCGTCACGATGCTGACGCCAGCAAACATCATCTCCGGCAAACTGCTCGCGACGGCCTTGCTCATGCTCATCGCGATCGGACTCTCCATGCCCGTCTTCACGCTCGCCTATCTGATGCGCGGCGTCTCGCTTCTCCAGACGTTCCTGATGCCTGCCGGACTCTTTCTCTCTGGCATGATTGCGCTCTGTGTCCTCCTGTTCATCGCCTGCAACAAAGCCTGGGCGCCGGCCTTGCGCAACATCGTCTGTCTGATTGTCTACGGAATCATGCTCAGCTTCCTCGTCGCCCAGATCTCCCTGTTCGTCGATTCGCCGATGTCGCCGGTTCACTTCCGGACACTCAGCGCAGTCGGCGTCCTCGCTCTGATCATGATCTGCCGCGCCACCTGCGCGGCACAGCTCTCGGCCCCGCACCTGGATGCATTGCGCCCGCTTCGCAAGACCGAACTCGTCCTCTACCTCCTTTCGCCTCTCGCCTGGCTGGGAGGCGATGAAGCCTTCCAGGCCTGGATCGGCACCACAGCCATCGGCGCCACCATCATCTGTCTGCGCGCCGCCTTCTATCCGCATCCCATTCCGCGCGTCGCCAATCTGAACGCCCCCCGCAGCTGGTTCGGACGCTTCCTCACGTTCCCGCTCACGACCGGCAGCGTCCCCGGCCTCGTCTTCGGTCTGCGCATACTCCTCCTGGCCATACTTGCGCTGAATTTCGATAACATCTCCAATCGTCAGATACGCGAATTCTTCGCTGCCTGCTTCGAGCCCGTCTCCCTCGCCATCATCATCAGCACGATCCTGCGCCTCTGCCACGCCGGTCTTCGCGGCTATCGCATCACGGCAGGCGTCTCTCTCGGACTCTTCGCGTTCGTGAACAGCGCCGCCATCCTGAGGACGTTCGACCTCTGCTCGCGCACGGCCTTTGACATACTTCCGTGCTGCTTCCACGGCATCACGTACACGGCTGAGACCGCGGACTATCATTTCACCCTGGCCCTCAACCTCTTCGCCATCGCCGAGGTCCTCCTGCTCGTTTCCTATATCCGCGCCTTCCACTCCTATCGCCGTCCGCAATGACCGAAGCCGAACAGCAGGGACTCCTCGACGGACGCTCCGTCCGCTTCCTCCTACCACGCCGCGCCCTCCGCGGCGGCGCAGGCGCACAGCTCGGACCCCGCGCGGGCGAATCCCTCGAGTTCCACGACTACCGCGACTACACCCCGGGCGACGACCTGCGTAACCTCGACTGGAACGTCCTCGCCCGCTCCGACCGAGAGGTCATTAAGGTTCGCCGTGAGGAAATTGCGCCGATCATCGAAGTCGTGCGCGACCGTTCCGCCTCAATGGACGCACCGCCAGCCAAGGCATCCGCCGCGGACTATCTTTTCGGACTCCTCACGTCCGCGGCGCCAACCTGCCGCGTCGTCGAACGCGAAAACCCCAAAGTGCCGCACGCCGTCCGACTGCTCCTCTCCGATCTCCTGACCGACGAAGACCCCGAGGCCAAACTCGCCCGCCTCGCCCATCAGGCGGCCTCTCTCATCGTCGTCCGTCTGCTCGCCCGCGAAGAGGTCAACCCACCGACCGGCGCCTTCGAGTTCACCGATTCCGAAACGGGCGAGGTCCGCGAAATGCTGCTGGACGCCGCCACGCGCGGACAATACCTCGAGGCCCTCTCTGCCCATACGTCTCGCTGGGTCGCCGCCGCTCGACGCCACGGCGCCACCTTCGTCGACCTCGTCGCCGAGGATCCTCACACCTCGTTCATCGCCACGCTCGCGCGGCTCGGCATCGTGGAGGGACTGCGATGATCTTCTCGACACCTCTCGCCGCCCTCGGATTCCTCACCGCCGTCGGCCTCACGGCCGTCTACTGCTTTCGCCGCAAAAGTCCGCCGAAGACCATCGGCTCGCTCCTCCTGTGGCCGAAGACAAAAGTAGCCTCGGCCGCAGCACGTCGTCGCGACCGTCTCCGCGTGCCGCCGATCTTCTGGCTCGAACTCTTCATCCTCCTCGCCCTCGTCACCGCGGCGCTCTCGCCCCTTCTCTGGCGCCGCAGTGCCGGAACGCTCCACGTTCTCCGCGACACCTCGCCCTCCATGACGGCCCACGACTCGGCCGCACGTCACCGAGCCGACGCCTTCCTGGCCCGCGAACAGAAGCGCGCGACCAAGGACGCGATCTTCGTCCGTGATGCCGCAGATCCCGAAGGCTTCAGACGCGAACTCGCCGCCATGAGGTCCGTGCTGATCCCCGGCGACGAGATCCTCGTCCTCACGGACCAGGCGCCACAAGAGGAACTCCACGAAGACGGACTCCGTTGGGAGGCCTTCGGTCGCCCCGACGTCAACTACGCCATCACCGCATTGCGCCGACTCCGCAAGTCCCCGACCGAAGATTCGCTCTTCCTCGAGATCCGCCGCTTCGGACAGGGTGCGGATTCCATTCCGCTCACGATCGACGGACGCGGTACGACGTCCGTCCCCTTCGACGCCAACGGACGCGCACGTTTTGCAACGACTGTCCCTTCTGCCTCCGGCACCCTCACCGCGCGACTTCCCGACGATGCGTTGACGGCCGACAACGTCGTCACCATCCCTCCGCCCAACGTGCCGTCTGTCACCGCCGCGATCCTCATTCGCAGCGAAGCACGCCGAGAGCTCGTCCGCCGCGCTCTCGATGCGACAGGCTACGTCTCCGCCTATGTCGCCCCAGGTGAAGCGTCCTTCATCGTGACCGATCGCGACTGCACGAAGGAGATCTCACCCGACGCTTATTGCGTCCGCTTCCACGAGTCCGGCGCCCGCCGGACGACTGGCCCCGTCTGGACCGATCCCGGCGAACCGCTCCTCGAAGGCATCACTCTCGCCGGAGATCCGTATTCCCTCTCACCCGAGACCCTTCCCGGCACCCCCATTGCCTTCCTCGGCGACAAACCGCTCGTCTCCGCGCAGTCCAACGCCTGCCACCTCGCCTTCTCCGACTCGCGCCTGCCCTTCTTCCGTTCACCCGCGTTCCCCGCGCTCATCCAGAACGCCCTCACCACGGCTTGGACGCATCTGCCGCCTCCCGAACAGCCGGCATCCCCCCAGGCCACCAATCTCCTTTCATCCGTCGAGTCCGATCTCACATCCTGCACCGCAGTCAGTCTCGGTTCGCGGGCCAGCGTTCCCGAAGACGCCAGACGCACCCGCTCGATCGCTTGGATTCCCGGCCTGCTCGCACTCCTCGGACTCCTCGTGCATTTCCATTTCGTCCGCCGACGCCTGACACTCGTCATCATCGCCCTCACCCTGCTGGCCCTGATGCGTCCCATCTATCCGAAGGCCGACCGACACGGCGCCATCGTCGTCATCGCCGACCGCTCGCGCTCAATGCCACGCGAAGCGCTCCGCGAACAGGAGAAGATTGTCGCCGAGCTGGCGCGGACGCGACCCGCGGACTGTGAACTCGGACTCGTCACCTTCGGCGCCAATGCCTGTCTCGAACAACGTCCCGCCCCGCGCGCCGTCGGCGAATGGATACAGGATGTCAATCCAGACGGCTCGGATATCGCCGCCGCACTGGCCAAGGCCGAAGCCGCTCTCGAACCCGACCAACCGGCACGTTTGCTGGCGCTTTCCGACGGACTCTTCACCGTCCCGCCCGACCGCGTCAAACGGCCCGTCGACACGTTGCTCCAGACCCGACCCTTCGCGCATGACCTCTCCGTCTCCCGCGTCGACGCCCCACCGTTGGTCTCTCCCAACGCCGTCATTCCCATGACGGCCTGGATCCAGGTAACCGAGACGACGACCAACAGCTATCAGCTGCTCCGCGGCACTCATGTGCTCGCGCAAGGGAAGCGCGTCTTCCGCGAAGGACTCTCCCCGCTCGTCTTCCGCGACTTTGCCTCTCGCCCGGGACTTCGCCGTTACACGCTCGTCGTCACCCCCTCCGCCGACGATCCGTGTCCGGAAAACAACCGTGCTCAATTCCTCGTCAAGACCGAGGGCTCCCGTCCGCTCCTCGTGCTCACAGACGGCGCTGCGTCTCCCACCGCGGCAACTCTGCAAGCCAACGGAATTCCCGTGACGGAGAAGACCGCCGCGGACTTCCCGGCCTCGCTGGCCGCACTGGAGGACTATGCCGGGGTCCTCCTCGAAAACGTGCCGGCCAAGCGCTTCGCGCCTTCCTTCCTGCGCGATCTCGCCGCCTCGGTCACGGACCTCGGACGCGGTCTCGCGCTCACTGGTGGCGAGTCGTCTTTCGGCCCTGGCGGCTGGTACAAGACGCCGGTCGAAGATGTCCTTCCCGTCTCCCTCGAACTCCGTCAGGATCATCGCAAGTATTCTCTCGCCCTGGCGATTGTGATGGATCGCTCAGGCTCGATGGCCTGCCCCACGTCAGACGGCCGCACCAAGATGGAGATGGCCAACCTCGGCGCGGCCGGCGCAATCGATATGCTTTCGGCCATGGACGAAGTCGCCGTCATCGCCGTCGACTCTCAACCCCACCTCATCCTAGAGATGCAGGCGGGTGACGAGGCCCAGAGCAAACGCAGCCGCATACTCGGCATCCAGTCCATGGGCGGCGGCATCTTTGTCGAAGAAGGCATCATGGCAGGCCTACGCGAACTCCAGAAGGCCAACACGTCCATCAAGCATCTCATCCTGTTCGCCGATGCCGCCGATTCGGAAGAGCCCGGTGACTACGAGAAGTACCTGCGTCGCGCCACGGCAGACGGGATCTCTGTCAGCGTCATTGCCCTCGGCTCCGAACAAGACTGCGACGCCGAGCTCCTCAAGAACATCGCGAAGCTCGGTCACGGCGAGTGCTGGTTCGAACAGAACGCTCAGGAGATTCCGCGTCTGTTCATGCAGGACACCTACCTCACGGCCAAGACCGCAATGTGCA
>CALZAJ010000082.1 GCA_945613785.1 uncultured Verrucomicrobiota bacterium
GGGTTAGTCGGTTCGCGGCGAGGAACGAGCCGCGCAACCGACTAACCCATTACTTTTCGGAGGGGCTCGGGCTTTTCGAAGGGGCTCAGACAGGGCTCATATAGGCCTGCATGTCGGACGGGATGGGCGCCTCAAAAGAGAGCTGCTCGGAACGGCAGGGATGCCAGAGGCGGAGTTTCCAGGCATGGAGCATCTGCCGCGACGGAACCGGCGTCAACCGCTTGTCGAGCGGTGACTTCCCATAGACCGCATCGCCGATCACCGGACGCCCCAAGGAGGCCATGTGGACGCGAATCTGATGCGTCCGCCCCGTCTCGATGAGACACTGCATCAAGGAAATCGCCGGCGTATTCGCCCGCCGCGCGGACGAACCGTCCAAGGCGGGGACAGTCTGCAGCACCTCCCAATTGGTAATGGCCGTCTTGCCGTTGCGCTCCACGATCGCCATCCGCTTGCGGTCGACCGGATGCCGTCCGATGAGATTCTCAATGCGCCCCCGCGTCAAGTCGGCCTGCATCGGCGGCTTGTGACAGATCGCCAGATAGGTCTTCTCGATGTGCTTGTGGGACGCGAAGGCCGCGGTCAGTCCGTCCATCGCCTTCTGGGACTTGGCGACCACGATTAGCCCCGACGTGTCCTGGTCAAGCCGATGGACAATGCCTGGACGCGCCACGCCACCGATTCCCGAGAGGTTCGGACAATGGTGCAGCAGCGCATTGACCAGCGTGCCCGTGAAATGTCCCGGCGCCGGATGCACGACCATCCCCGGCGCCTTGTTGAGGACGATCATGTCCTCGTCCTCGAACACGATGTCGAGCGGAATGTCCTCGGGCTCGGGAATCGCCGGGACAGGCGGCGGGATCTCGACCTCGATCTCGTCCGTCTCGGACACCTTCATCCCCGCCTTCTCGGCAACGGCCCCGTTGACCGTGACGAAGCCCCCCTTCACGAGTCCCTCGATACGGGACCGCGAAAAGTCCGGGTAACGCCCCAGCAGAAGCTTGTCCAACCGCTCCATCAGTCCTCTCGCCAGCTGATATAACGGACCTTCTTGTCCTTGACGTAGCACTCCGCCTGGACGATGCGCGTCATGCCCTTCGATTCACAGGTGATCTTCATCTTGAAGACCGTCGTCGCCACGTCTGTCGAATAGGCCAGATAGTTGCCCGCCTCGTTGCCGATGTCCTCATCCACGCGGTCAATCAGGTCGCTCCAGTCCTTGTACGGCCACCAGGTGCGGTTCCGGTCGTAGTCGTCGCGATGGACGGGCTCGGCGGAGAGTCCGTCCAAAATCGCCTGCGCGACCACCTTGGCCTCATCCATCGCATCGTCCCGCTCAGGATCGGCGAAGATGCCGGGAATCGTCACCAACACGTCCAGGCTCTTGCAGCTGTTGATGTTGATCTTCGACGAGCCCTCGGTACAGAAAAGATCCTCGAGACCTCGGACCGTGATCTGGTTGTCCTTGTGCTCCCACGGATTGATCACACCACCCGTCAGCACCTGCGGATATTCGCGCCAGCCACGCAGATACGCCAGCTCATGGACATCCGGGATGCGTCCGTTACGCGGACGCTTCCGGTCCTCCTCGTCGATGTGGTTGTCCTCTTCGTACTCCTCGTACCACTTGCTTTCGGCGCCGCATTCCTCGCCGTCAATCGCCGTCACCGTGTCGTCCTGATCACGCCAGTCGTCCCAAGAGGCGATCAGGATGTTCCAGAGCTTGATGACGCCGTCCTTCTCCGTCGACAGCTCCTCGGGGATATTATGGGACTGGAAGATCATCCACCAGCGCTCCATGTACTTCGAATCGTTCGCACCATTGTAGAGCTCGTTGATGTTGATGATGCCGGTTTCGCCCGAATTGACGCTCTGAAGCTCGACCTTGACGGTGGACGGATTGACCAGCTCGCCATCCTTGTCCCGCGTCTCGTCCAGCAGGATCGGCCCGATCGTGCATTTCGAATAACTCTTCAGGTCCTGCTTCTCCAACAGCCAGCGGTCATCCTCCAGCAGCTTGTCGGTGTCCTGGTCTTCGTTCCAGTCCGCCACATCCGAATACTTGAGCAACACGATCTCGCCCAACGCCTGCCCCGCCTCGACCAGACGGTTCACCCGGTTACGCTCGCGGACATAGACATTGATGCCCGCCTGCTGACGCGCTTCGTAGACAAAGGAGATGACCAGCACGGAGAGAACCGCGATGGTGACAAGCGACATCAGCAAAGCACTGCCCTTGCGCTTCATCTCGGACCTCCTCCGCCCATGCGGCCGCCATTGGGACCGCGAGTGCCGCCGCCGGTCTGACCACGGTTGCCGCCCGTCGTCGAACCGCCACCACGGCGTCCGCCGGCCGCGCCGTCCTTCTCCGCGTCAGAAGGCGTCGCTGCACCATCCTGACTTTGCTCAAACACGGGAATGCGGATGATGCGCATCACGGGCGCCGTATTGGTACGATAGCTCCGACCCTCGGGGTCAGCCACGCGGAACGTGAGCTCGACCTTGTAAGGGACGGAATTGGACGACTCCCACTCGTCCTCGAACTTGGGCTCGTCGCCCGCCTTCGCCTTGGCCTGTTCCTGATCCTTCAGGACGCGACAATTGAAGCCCACGACGCCGTCTGCAATCAGCACGGGCGCATACATCTCGTCATTGGCGAAGGTATAGTCGACGTCATCGTCCTTGGGACGCAGCGCGACGTCCGGACACTGACGGGCATAAAGGCCCGTCTTCATGATCTCGGTCCCCCATTCGCGGCTGCCCTCCTCCAGGATCATCACCTGGACGCGGTGGACCGTGTCTGCAACCGCGTTACGGTTGCCAATGATCGCGGAGCCCGTCTTCGAGAACTCAATGAGGTCCGAGCTGTCGGGATCCTCGCCGTCTCCGTTATCCGTCAGCTGAAAACCGTAGTCATAGCTCTGTTCGCCGTTGTGGGGATAGTACATGCTGCGCAGCGCAGAGACGACCTGATTCAGCGCGTAGTCCGTCCGCTGCATCTTGTCCATATATTCGGTGGACACCTCCCAGCCCTTCGTGATCGCATTGAAGGAAAGGACGGAAAAGAGCGTAATGACGGCCAGGATCGCGACAGCCGCCATGATCTCAATGAGCGTGAAGCCCTTCTGGAGACGCGCGCTCATTCCTCGGGCTTCCTCCAGAACGTCACGTAGCTCTCCTCTTCGTGGTTGCCCCGACGGTCGTCACCCCAGCGGACCGTCACCTTGACGATGTGAAGTCCACCCAGGCGTTCGATCTCCTCGTCATCGTTCTTGTTCAACCACTCACGCTTCCAAGTGTAACCGTGGAACTTCTCGTCCTGGGCATCCGTCAGGCGGATGTCGGAAATCTTCTCCCAGAGCTCTGAAGCCCGCGTCTCCTCGACCTCGAGCTCATCCTCCGGATCCGTCACGTCTGCAAGCGGATAGGCCATGTCCCCGAGATCCATGACCTCCTGGGCGGTTTCGAGATACGTCGACCCCAGCATGACCTGCTGTGCCTGCGACATCGAGATGATGACAGTCGTCAGCCCGACGCCGAGAATGATCGTGGCGATCAGCACCTCCAGCAACGTAAAACCGCGGCGCATCAGTCGTCCTCCTCGTTCTGAGAAAGGACTTTCGCCGCGCCAAAGCGGTCGATCTTGATGGAAAGACCCGATTCGGGCTTCTCGCCCTGCAGATAAATCCACAGACGGTGCGGCTTGACCTGTCCGTTCACCTCCCAGCCAACGCTGACGGGAGCCTGAAGTTCGTCATCGGACCCGGAAGAGGTGAAATCCACGGACTCGGCCGCGGCCTTTTCGGCCTCCTCCTTCTCATCGGACTCCTTTTTCGCGTCCTTGTAGCGGTCGATCAGATAATCGACGTTCGAGAAGACGGAGATCTTCGTCTTGGTCTTCTCCTCGGTCTCGTCGACGTCCAGTTCGTCGTCGCCCATCGTGACCTTGAGACAGACGCCGCGAACGACATCTTCGGAAATCGGCGCGAAGAGAATGTCCTCCAACGACTCACCTCCGGAAGAATCTTCCGACGATTCCTCGGACTCGGAGGCCTCCGTCTTGTTCTCGTCGGCGGAATGCAGCACCGAACCGCTTCGCGTCCGATGCGGACCCGACTTCTTCGAGCTCCGCCGTTCCTTCTCGTCCTCAACTGGAAGTCCGTCCAGCCGCACCCGCTCACCCGACAGGGTCTGGGCTACCTGGACGCCGGAGGAACCCAGCAACTTGGCGCCGACAATGTCGATCTTCGCGCAAGGTTCTCCGTCCACCCGAACGGTGGAATAAGTGATCACGCACGGCTTGCCGGTCACCAGGGCCTCGGACCGGGCGAGACGGACCGCGGCAAAGACATCGCGAGTCGCCCCGCGAAGCTTCGACGCGCCCGTTCCCGCCGAAAGGCCCAAAACCGTCGCCCCCGTCACGACTCCGATGATCGCGACGACCGTCAGGATCTCGATCAGTGTGAAACCTTTTCTCATGCCGCGCGGGACGACGTCCGTTCAGACGTTAGTCCTTGTCCTCGTCCTTCTTGAGGGCCTTGTCGCTGCGAATGTCGTCATCGGTGCCGAACTCCTGGTCACCGCCAGCGGAGATGATCACGATGTTCTTGTTGCCCTTCTTCTCATACTTGTACTCGGAACCCCACGGATCGACGAGGGCTTCCTCGCCACCTTCCATGTAGGGATCCTCGCCCTCGACGAGCTTCTTGAGGTCGCTCGGGAAGCTGCCCTTCTTCATCTTGTAGGTCACGCAGCCGGACTTGAGGGCGTCCACGCCGCTCTTGGCGGCCGTGCGGTTGGAGCTCTCGAGCATCTTCGGGATGTTCACGACAGCGATCGTACCGAGAATGCCGATGATGGCGACGGCCACGAGGATTACAATGAGCGTAAAGCCGGCGCGCATGGCGTGAACGGCAGCGTTTTCTTCTTTTCTGTTCATTTTTATTCTCCTATGGTAGATTCAAAGCAAAAGAACTCGTCGAATTTTATCATTTCTTCTTGCGCTTCTCCAGGTCGGCGATCTTCTTGGCCTGGGCGTCGATCTCCTTCTGGACCTTCTTGTTGATCTCGCACGCGTACTTGCCCGCCTCGAAGGCACCCTTCAGGTCTTCGATGAACTTGCCGAACGGGAACGGATCCTCTGCGTCCACTATGATCTTCGTTCCGACGAGCTTGCCACTCGGCGTCACGACAGCGATCGTCGGCAGATAGGCAACGGCGCCATGGCCAGAACCCGCGGTGAGACGTCCCACGATGATCTTCTCGGACTCCTTGATCGACTTGGTGTCGGCCTTCGGCTTCGCGTTCTTGTCCTTCTTTTGCCTGCCGCGCTGGTTGTTCTTCTTTTCCTTCAATTCGGGAACCTTGTAGTAATAGAGCAACGCATTCGGCGCCAAGAAGTCCTTGAACGCAGGATTGTCAATCGTCGCACGCTGGATCCGCGTCGACTCCTTGTCGCCCTGCAGTCCGATGAAGGCGACGATGGGCTGATCCTGGGACTCTGCGACCTATGACGCAAGCTCCCAGCTTGTATAGGGCTTCAGCTCCTTCCTGAGCTTTTTCTTGGCCGGCTCCGGCGCCGGAGGCGCTTCGGCCGCCGACTCTTCCGCGAAACAGTCATTGATCGGCGCGACCAAGCACGCCGCCGACAGGACCACGAGGGTCATCAGCTTCTCTTTCATATTCTCTGTTCCTCCATAAAGCTCTTCACGTCTTCGGGCCGATACGCATTCAGCGTCGCACGGGCCACCGTCACATCGCCGTCCTCGATCGAGCAATCAAAGCTCGCCGCCTCGGCGTCACTGAAATTGCACGCGGCCTTCACCAGATAGCGTCGCCCGACCTCGAACCGCTCGAGGTTCAGTTCCAGCTTGCGCGACCCCAGCAGGAAACCAGGACGCGCAGGGCCCTCATAGCCCGACTCACGGTCCGCGATGCCCGCCAGGGCCGCCGCCGTCTGGGCCATGAACTCGATCGCCACCCAACTCTCACACCACTCTCGCTTCGCCGTCACGGCCGCCACGAGCGATTCGCTCCCCTTGTCGAAGGAGACGATCTCATCGATCAGCACCATCGGCGGACGGTGCGGCAGGAAGTCCTCAAGCCGATAGGATGACGCTGGCATTGGAACCTCCGAAGGCGAAACTGTTGCTCAGGGCCGACTTCACGTCGCCCGCTTCGATCAAAAGCGCACAGAGCGCGGCCTCGACGGCGCCCGCCGCCCCAAGGCAATGACCGGTCAAGGACTTGGTCGACTCACAGCGCGGACGCTCCACACCCTCGCCGAAGACGCGTCCGACGGCCAGCATCTCCATCGCATCATTGGCCTGCGTCCCCGTCCCATGCAGGTTGACGTAGTCGACGTCCGACGGATTCATCCCCGCCGCCGCCAACGCGGCCAGCATCGCCGCCTCGGCGCCAGTTCCCTCGGGATCCGGCGCCGTTGCATGGTGAGCGTCACTCGATTCCCCGACCGAACGCAGGACGATCGTCGGACCGTGCGACGTCGGACTTGCCTGATCGCCCCACTCTGCGATGAAAAGCGCCACGGCCTCGCCGAGATTGATGCCGTCCCGATCCGGCGCCAGCGGACGGCAACGTCCCTCGCTCAGCGCACCGAGCGCATGAAAGCCGTTCATCGCGAAACGGCAGCGTCCGTCGACGCCTCCCGTCACGACGGCATCGCACAGGCCGGCCTCCAAGAGACGCCGTGCGGCCCCGAAGGCCTTGGTCGCGCTCGAGCAGGCGGTTGAAATCGTATAGGCAGGACCCTTCGTGCCGAGCAGTTCCTTCAGGTACAAGGACGGCGTCCCCAGTTCGATCATCGAGAATTCGAGAGCCGCAGGCTTCTCGCCCTGCTCAAGCCAGGTCTCCACATGGCCCTGCGCCTCGTCGATTCCCGTGTTGCTCGCGCCCAGCACGATCCCGATGCGATCGGCCCCGTACTTTCCGACCAGGGCCTTGAGGGACTCCTTCAGCTCCGCGCTGCCGACCGCCAACTTGAGCAGACGGTTCGTGCGCATGTTCCACTGCGGCTCGGAAATCTCTGGCAAGTCGCCCGG